>CAMHMG010000064.1 GCA_946186175.1 uncultured Clostridia bacterium
GCAGCCTTATTGAAATTGGATAAATTAAGTCCCGGAACATTCAGATCGGGATTCTGCAATACTACCGATTCCGAGATAACAATCTCTCCAATCAGATCCATAAGCTGATCAACCTTACTGATATTAACACTGATATAACTCTGTGCCGGTGCCTTAGAACCTTTAGTATTCTTGGCAAGCGTAGTCTTTTGACCTGTAGCTTTTTTCTCAATTACGTAATCACCCGGAGTAACTTCATTTACTTTTTTCTTATCCCCATCCGACTCCTTAGGTTCTTCACCAAGGTCAATGGAATCTACACCGATAATAGTTGACGGAATATCGAAGCCCATCTCGAATTCTGTCTTTGAAGATTCAGAAACATCAAGACTTTCCACAACGTAACCGCCTAATACTTTTTCAATCTCCTCTTTCGTACTTCTGGTCTTGATGAGCATCTTAAATCCATGTTCCAAAATCACATCAGCAGAAGCTTCGTTTGTAAGAATATCATCCGGTGAATAATACATGTCTTCAACATAATCCTTGATAGAATTAGCAAGAGTAAATGCATGTACATTAACCATCTGAGTATCATTTCTATAGTATGCTGTAATATAAAAATACTTTGCATCCTCCGTCACAGCAGGAGCAATATAAAACTGTGTAACCTCTTCTTCTTCCTCTTCTTCCGGAAGCTCTTTGTTCTCGCTGACAATCTCGTTCTTAATCTTTTTGAGGAATATATCTAGATCCTCTATTAATTCGCTGGAATCCTTAGTAGGTTCTCCACCCTCCTTAATATTGTCAAATTCCTCTCTTAAGAAATCAGAAACTGCTAAAATCTTGTCGACAAGTTCCAAATGAGGCAGGTTATCCGGATGTGACTCTCGAATATAAAAGAAAACATCCTCTAGCTTATGAGAGAGCTTCATGATATCATCAAACATCATGACTCCTGATGATCCTTTTATGGTATGCATTACTCTAAAGAACTCATTGATATCAGCATCATCAAAGCACTCTGCATCCTTCTTTTCAAGAGTCGTCATCTCGAGCTGTTCTAACAGGTTACAGTTCTCGTACAGATACATATCCAGCATGCTATCCATTTCTTCGCCCATCTGACTCCTCCTTTCTGATTTTTTAGATAACTCCTAACTTTTCCATAGCCATCTCAAGTCTTCCGACATCAATCGGCTTATTACAATAAACGCTGCATCCCATCTCAAATGCTTTCTTCACATTCTTTTCTTCAGATAAAGCTGTCATCATTATGATTTTCACTCTGTCTTTACCTGTGATTCCCTTATCCTTCTCCATTTCTCGAATAATCTTTAATACCTGATATCCATCCATTGCAGGCATCATGATATCTAAACAGATCAAATCATAGGGTTCTTCATCTTCCAGCGCCATCGTGTAGGCTTCTATAGCTTCCCCACCATCTACAGTACCATCACACTCACCGTGTTTTGACATGTAATCCATCATAAATTTTCTGCTGGCAAAATCATCTTCAACTATGAGAATTTTCATGCACATACCTCCTTCCTTTATGTCATTTACATACGTTCAAGTATGCTGTATATCTTATGGGCGATTGAATGAAGAGGCAATTGATGTTCAACCGCTCCTATATCATATGCAACCTTTGGCATTCCATATACTACGCAGGACTCTTCATCCTGGCCGATTGTATGGCCGCCTGCCCTTCGAATCTCTAATAAACCATCTGCTCCGTCCTTTCCCATTCCGGTAAGCAATGCTGCAACAGCATTTTTACCCGCAACCCTGGCCACCGAAGAAAACATCGCATCTACAGATGGACAATGACCGCTGACCTTGGGACCTGCTTTACATTCTACCTGGTATTTGTCTCCATTTCTGACAAGGCGCATATGCTTGTCTCCCGGAGCTATCAGTACAAGACCCGGAGTTAATACATCCCCCGTTTCAGCCTCTTTAACCCTTACTTTACACTGATTATTCAAACGATCCGCATACATCTTGGTAAACCCGGGCGGCATATGCTGCGTAACGATCGTACCCGGAATATCCGGTCTGAATCCCATAATAACATCACACAAAGCTTCCGTTCCACCCGTAGAAGCTCCAAGTGCAACCACATGATTTTTGTGTTCGATATTCTTACTGTCAACATTCTTCGGTGTAACCCTCTTCATCTGACTTACATTGACTGTTGATGCAATCTTAATCTTGGTACACATCTCTCTTCTTAGGTAGACAAGAATTTCATCCTTCGTCATGTTGACAGGCTTTGAAATAAAATCCACCGCTCCTGCATTCATGGCATCAAACACCTTATCACTTAAAGAGCTTACCATTACAACCGGAATCGGATACTGCGGCATTAATCTTCTTAAGAACTCAATACCGTCCATCTTGGGCAATTCGATATCTAGGGTCATAACATCCGGTTTATACTGTATGATCATATCTCTTGCTTCAAAAGGATTCGATGCAACACCTACCACCTCAATAGCAGGGTCTGCAGATATTCCCCTTACCATAAAATCAGCAAACATCATTGAATCATCAACCACAAGTACTCTTATCTTTCTCACATCTTACGCCTTCTTTCCAAGTTATTATTAAAGTGGTTTTCTAAATATTGACGGTCTAATATATTCGAGTCTCGAAGCCTCTTTATCAATATTTTCCGTATTACCTATAATAAAATATCCACCAGGCTCAAGAACATTATATATTTTGTTGACCAGATCTCTCTTAGTATCTTCTGAAAAATAGATCATTACGTTTCGAAGGAATATACAATGGAATTTGTTCTTAAACGGAAAATCATCCATAAGATTAAACTGCCTGAACATTATATTCTTTCTTATATCATTAATAACCTGGTAATTATATTCGTCAACCTTTTTAAAATTAGCTCTCTGCCAGGCCGGCGGCAATACCTCTATCTTCTCCTTCAGATATACACCTTTCATGGCATAACGCAATACTTCACTCGACAGATCTGTCGCAAGCATTGTCGTATCCCAATTATTATATTCTAATGCCAGGAATTCCTTGATCACCATTGCTATTGTATATGGTTCTTCACCGGAAGATGAGGCTCCTGACCATATCCTGATATCATGGGTATACTTTTCTTTTTTGACGATTTCCGGAAGAATAACATCCTTCAAAAATATAAAATGATCGGGTTCACGCCAGAAAAATGTATGATTAGTAGTAAGAATATTGAGCATATTCTGAAGCTCGTGACCACTCTTATCATTCTCCACGACATTAAGATATTCACCGTATGTCTTATATCCGTTTCTTGCAAGATAATTATCAAGTCTTCCCTGAACAATAACCTTCTTGCCTGTCATATTAATGCCGTATCTGCTTTCAAGAAAGGTAACCAATCTTTCAAACTCTTTATCGTTCATTACACACCTCCACTACAGCTTAATCTGCTTTTCAAGCTTAATAAAAATGTCAAGCAGATATGGATCAAATTCCATATTACTTTCCTGTTTCATCTTTTCCAAAGCCTTTTCCTTTGAATATCCATCATTAATGAGATTCTGAAAGGCATCAGTAATCTTAACTATTCTGGCTGCAAGAGGTATATCTTTATCTTCTTCATATGTTTCAGACATATAATAAATAACATCTGAAACTGTTTTTACAGAAGTATTATCATCTTCCTTTGTGAAAAAAATCTCAAAAAACTTAGGATCTAACTTTCTTACAAAACCTGCTATCTCAATACCATCAACAAAAGAATTGGAAATCTTGTTTTCATATTCATCAGAAAAATTAAGTGCCTGCGCAAGCATTCTGGAATTCTTAGAGACATTCTCATTGTCTATATTGGAATTAGGTTTTTCTCTCTCAAAGTATGTGACAATGTTCTCAAGAATTCTTTTTTTCTCATCAAAGATTACTTTTCTCTGTTCATTGATCGTATAATTAAGTTTTCGGTTGTTCTCCTCTAACTCTTTCCTCAAATGGTATATACTTAAATGTGTTGAAACTCTCGTCTTAATCTCTGTAAAATCAAACGGCTTTCTGATAAAATCAACGCCTCCGATCTCAAATGCGTGTTCTCTCTCTTCATCACTTTCAGCAGCAGACACAAAAAGCACCGGGATATCTCTTGTAAGCGGATTATCCTTTAACGTCTTGCAGAATTCATAACCGTTAATATCCGGCATCATAATATCTAAAAGCACCATCTGCGGTAGTCTGTCATGAATGATCGCGGCAGCATCGATAGCACTCATAGCCTTATAAGTCTTATATCCCAATTCGTTAAGAATCGCCTCTAACATTTCCAGATTGACCAAGCTGTCATCAACAACAAGAATCGTTTCCTCTTTATCCACTATATGCACCTGCTTCCTGAATCAAATCTATTGTTTTCTTCATTTCTTCAAGATACTTGCGGCATTCGTCCTGTTTCTCTTTTCTAACATTCATAACAAGGCGAAATGCAAGCTTTGACAATTCCTGCGGACCTCCCTCCGCAATACGTTTGAGGCTTGCTGCAAACCCTTCTGCCTTACCCCAATTTTCAAGTTCTACACAAAGAACGGTCTTTTCAATAAAGTCATTAATCTTATTGATATTCTCCTGTGCGAAGAAATCAAAAGGTTCTTTAGCCTGATCATCCTGATCAAAAATCAACAATTTTCTCAGATCATCTAAGGTAACTTCATTCTCCTCTTCTCCGTCAGCTTCTGCGTGTAAATTGACAGTAAAGATAAAGGTGGTCCCCTTATCAACCTCAGATTCAACCTTTATATTACCACCCATAAGCTCCACGATCTGCTTGCATACATATAGTCCAAGTCCTGTTCCCCCATAGGTTCTTGTAATACTTCCGTCCACCTGTGAAAAGCTCTTGAATAATTTATCTTTGTCGGTCTCTGACATTCCTATTCCTGTATCTATAACAAAGAAGGTCAACTCCAGATCCCGCTTTCTCTGTCTTGTCTTAAACACCTCTATCCCTACATGTCCTTCGGCAGTGAATTTGACTGCATTATTAAGAAGATTATTAATGATCTGACTTAAACGGAACTCATCTCCGATCACTGTATCCGGCACATTATCTCCAATGTGATATTTGATATCCAGACCCTTTTCATTAGCCAGCGATTCTATAGCAGCAACCGATGACTCGATCAAACTATGTAATGAAAATGCCTGTTCCTCCAATACCATTTTGCCATTTTCCAGTTTTGCAAAATCCAAAAGATTATTAATGATCCTCTCCATGTTTTCACAACACTGCAAAACAATATCCATCTTTCTTCTTTTCGAAGAATCTTCTTCCTGTTCTTTTAAATTTCTGATATGCCCCTTAATACCGTTAACGGGTGTTCTAAGCTCATGAGTAAGATTAGCCGTCATCTCATCACGTGACTTTATCGTCTCCGCCATAGTCTCTTCCATAGACTTAATCTGTTTATCCAGATTCTCAACATCCCGGAGATCCGACATATATACTATTCCCTGTTCTTCCTCCAAACAGACCTTCACCATAACAGGAAAACAACTGTGGTTGCTTCTGTATGCATAGGACTTGACAGACTTATTCAGATTCTCTTTGACAAAATCTGTCACATCAACCTCGTCAGTAAAAAGATTCGGCAGAACATCTCTGATGCAGACCTTAGAAATATCAAATCCCAGTTCATCCCGTCCGGAACTGTTAAGAAAGTTAACTTTTCCGGTATTATCAAAGATGCAAATGATCTCGGAAGCTTTATCTAAGATACTATTATTAATCATTGAATCATTTCCCATATAATAACCCTCAAATACCCCACAACATTTTCTTATATTATCTATTTAAGGCAGATATAATTTCCTCCACAAGCTTTTCCGAATCGATCGGCTTTGCAACATGACCATTCATACCTGCATTCTTTGCATTTCTGACATCCTCTTCAAAAGCATTCGCTGTCATAGCCAAAATCGGAATCGATGCCTTTGCTTTATCTGATAAATCCCTGATAGCCCTCGCTGTTTCATATCCATCCATTATCGGCATCTGAATATCCAAAAAGATTATATCATAATAATCAGCCGGATTATTCAAAACATGTTCTAAAGCATCCTTGCCGTTAACAGCCGTTTCAACCTCAAATCCCATCATTTCCAATATAGCTGTTGCAATCTCTCTGTTAACCTCATAATCGTCTGTCAAAAGAACACGTTTACCAGCAAAATCAACCTCTGTAATTGAATTCTTCTCTACAAGACTTGAAATATCATCTTCTGTTGCCGGTGGCAGCTCAACCTCAATAACAAACTCAGAACCTTTATTAAGCTCTGTCTTGACATATATATTGCCGCCCATCTTATCAACAATTCTCTTTGTGATAGACATGCCAAGTCCGGTTCCCTGTATTTCTGATTTGGTTGCTCTCTCATCTCTCTCGAAGGCATCAAAAACCTTAGCGGCAAACTCTTCAGACATTCCCATGCCATTGTCTTTGACACTGATCGTATATTGGTTTTTCTCACCTTCTTTGACCTGCTCAACAATTGAAACCTTGATATTTCCTTCATTCTGAGTATATTTGATAGCATTCGAAACAAGATTCAACAACACCTGATTCAATCTAAGCTGATCGGTATATACATACCTGTGCTCAAGCTTATCGGTGTTAAATTCAAGTGTCTGTCCCTTAGCGTCAGCCAGTCCCCTTGTTATGGAATCAACATTAGAGAAAATCTGTATAAGGTCCACCGTACC
The DNA here is from genome assembly GCA_946186175.1 of uncultured Clostridia bacterium. GTDB lineage: Bacteria > Bacillota > Clostridia > Lachnospirales > Lachnospiraceae > CAG-590. Next base: position 6,725 of record CAMHMG010000064.1, read on the forward strand.
TGTCGTCAATTCCATCTTACCGCTTTCAATCCTGCTCATTTCCAGGATATCATTGATCAGGGAAAGTAAATGATTACCTGAGGATTTGATCTTTCTTAAATAATCATCCATCTTCTCGCTATCCCCGGTATCTAACAGTGCCAAATCAGTAAAACCCAATATAGCATTCATCGGAGTTCTGATATCGTGTGACATATTAAAAAGAAATGCTGTTTTGGCCTTATTTTTCATATCAGCAGCCAATGTCTTCTTGTCTGCCTCAATCTGTCTTTTGATCAGTAGAGAAAAAAGTGAAAACAGCGCTGTCAGTACGATCAACACCAGAGTCATCTCTATCGTCGAGTTTGTGTCCAAAAAGCTTGTTAAATACTCCTTCTCCTGCCCATCTATAATCTCTAAAACCTTCTCCACACTTCGCTGTCTAATCCACATTATTGATGAAAAGAAGATCAAAAATGACAGGAATATCCACATTGTCGGAGACTTGCCATAAATTCTCTGTTCGTCCTTGCTATATACATACCAATAATAAAACATTACTATAATGCACCATACTGCCAGTATCAGATAGGATTCCGAAGCAATTTTGGTTTCGGACAAAATATTAGGAACTAAAAGGAACAGGAATGAAGTAACCGATATAACCATACCAATGACAGCTGCAATCTTAGTACGTCGATTGATATCGCCATCCTTCGATGCAAGCTTGAAGCATGCGCACATACTATACACATACACTATATTTGCAGATATCGTTGTTATATCGACTATCCAGCCGATAGCCGTTCTTCCTACAAAAGGTACAAGTATAGAAATGAACATTACTACCAGGGTGGCTATATACGGCTCATTATTCTTGCTTTTTTTTGATATGAATCGTGGCAGCATATCTTCTTTGGCCATAGATGCCATCAGACAGGCCGAAGCACGATACATGCCAAAAAAGCTTGTTGACATTGAACAGAGCAGACAAACTATCAACGTATATAAACCGGCATTTCCAAGTGCTAAATATGTACTATAGAAAACAGGCAGGCCCATAAGTCCATCAGATACTGATGACAATGCGAGGTAATCCTGCCAGGTGTTGCAGCCCTCCGGCAAATAAAGAATCGGAATTAATATAGGGATAATATAAGCAATTGCAATAGTTGTTACTGCAGTAGACATAAGCTTCTTAATATTAATCTTGCTCCGCTCCCCTGTGTCATACTTATACATAAATGCTTCAAAGCCAACGAACATCCACGGCGCAAGCATCAAAATATTAAAAACCTGTAAGGGTGCAGAAGTGTTGGTATCTGCAAAACCATCCGAAATACTAATGCTTCCGTTAACAATAACCCCTACAAACACAATCAGCAATAATACAATATGTGAAACTGCCAATACTAAATTCAGTGGACGTACAATCTTCTTCCCCAGCAAAGAGATACAACCCACAATAACAATAGCTAATACTGTAACCAATATTTCACCAAAATAAACATCATAGCCAACAATCTTATAATGGAATCCAAATTGAAGGACATCACCCCATACAAAGTGGACCAGAAGAACCAGTGCGGTGAAATTAGCCCAGAGAATTGAAAGATAGGCAAGCAGAATTGCCCATGCGGAAAGAAAGCCATGATCTGCCCCCAGAATCTCGCCTATGTATACGTGCACACCTGCATTGATCGGAAATCTCTTTGCCATATAGGAAGTGCAATAACCGATAATATACATAAAAACAGCAGCAAGTACCACTCCAATAACAGAACCGAGTGGACCTGCTTCGGGCAGAAAAATATTATGAGCCATCATGAAAGCGCCCCAACCACAAGCACCTCCGAATGAATAGGCCCATGCTGTAAAATAAACTTTCTTTGAATCGAGACATCCCTTTCCCATTTCCCCTCCTAATGCCCAAATACAGCTTATACCCCATCACTTTAGTGTATATTATTTTACTATAAAAGGGGGATTTTGTCAATGAACCCAGTCCTTTCGACAGGCCGTAAACTTCCTAATATATTTTTATCCATTCTCTACATTTGCCAACTTATCTACCATGTCATTAAAGTATATAGCAGTAGCGAAATCAACTTTATGGGTTACTTGAGCATCATATCTTCCCTTTTTTTCCGTATAGTTCGATTTCACCACATGTGCCGGAACATAAATATATTGCACGTCAATTCCACTATCCCGAACTGCATCCAAAGATGATTTTATATACCAATCCCCATATGCATTATTTATATTCTTAAATTCACCACTAAAATATTTCGCCGGTCTTTCATTATCCTGATAAATCCGAATAGATTTATAATCATTTTCTTTACATAACCTCATTGCGGTTACGGCTGCAATTATTTCCGCCGAGTCGTTTGAACCCCTCAGCAACCATCCTATATCCATGTCCGATTCAACTTCATATACATAAGAATACTTTTTCAATTCTTTCTTTTTAATATCAATCAAAGCCAGACCAAACCCCAGCTTTCCACTTTGATAATCATTATGCTTGTCCTTATCAGCACTACCGTCTGTAAAAACAACCGCATCCACATCATTGTGAATATTACATATATTTTCGAACTCATTTTCATTCGTGCTATCAATTTTCGTTTTTATTCCTGTTTTTATGATATCTTCTACAAATTGCTCCAAAAGTTGTTGTTGAGCCTCACTTATTTCCACTTTTATTTTTGCATTATTTAAATTCACAATTCTGGGATCTTCTTTTGACCGGTCATGATCAACCAAAGTTTTTTCCTCTGACTGGACATTGTCATTTTGGACCAAATATTTTTCTGCCTCTTCTCTCGTCATAAATCCTTTATACTCTGCAAACGAGAATCCTCTAATCTGAGCCTTTGCGTCATCCCAGTTTTCATATATCCCAGGAACCAATCCTTTTCTTATTGCATAATACTTCTTCGCCATTATTTTATATTCCTTATTTTCTGTATTTTTCCGAAATCTCAGAGTTTCTATATTGTATCATTATTCACTTTTAATGGCAATCATGCTTTGAAGCTGTTCTAATTACTTTTTCACCTTATTGCATTCAAAAAATCGAATGATAGCATCCTTGTTCAAATGACCGTTACTAATTAGCTCATCTGCAAATTTTTCTATGACATCTTTATTGTCAGTCACCATCTTCTGAGTTAATTTCATTTGTTCAACCAAAATATTATTTGCTATATCCATATTCTTTTCACCAACAGGAGAAAGCGGTATATCCTTAAGCTCAATGGGAATAGAAAGTAACATATTATCTTCCATTCCATATCGTGCAATTATCGATAGAGCACTGTATGATGCCTTCTCTAAATCATTGGAAGCTCCAACCGTCAAACCTTCTTCTTCATAAAAAGCAAGCTCGGCTGCACGCCCGGCCAGTTCCATACGTATCTTCTTTAACAAATCTTCCTTATTTTTGTCATAATATTTTTCAGAAACATCCGGCCAAACATATCCTAAAAAATTAGCTCTGGAAATAATAGACGCATATTTGGGTTTATTATCGCCTCCTTCTATCCATCCTATTACAGCATGCCCCGCCTCATGTATAGCAGTCTTTTTTAACTCTCCCTCTTTCATTTCGGTTTTCCTGCCATACTTTGTCTCTTCATATCCCTCTATAAAAAGATCTTTGGTGATTATAACATTATTTTTTAATGCAACACCGCCAACATAGTTTAATATATTTTCCACCTCTGCAAGACTGCTTCCGATAATCATCTCCGCAATAAAAGAAATATCCTCATCAGATAAAGCTTCGAGATTTATTCTCTTATCTTTTAAGTCCTCTTTTTTCCTATTAAGGAAAGTTTCTATTTCTTTTTTCCCTGGTAAATCAACAAAAATCCGATTACCAAACCGTCTAAGAAGAGCTGCATCAAGCCGAATATTTTCCCCATGAATCGTATGCGCGCTGCCAAAATTAGTAGCGGCAACAACAAATACCGGCTTTGAACTATTATTTGAAAATCCGTCCATTTCGGTCAGCAACTCATTTACCAGGCTTGTAACACCTTTTCCAAATTGTCTGTCTTGTGCAAACGCATCAATTTCATCGATAAAGACAATACTTGGAGCATACCTTCTGGCTATGGAAAATGCTTTCTTAATACTTTTACTACCGTTTAATATTTCTGCGCCCGTTGTAGATATGAACGGACATTTTGCCTCTGCTGCAAGAGCTTTTGCCATCATAGTCTTTCCCGTTCCGGGAGGTCCATACATAAGTATTCCCTTAGAGACTTTAAGCCCGGTATCCTCATAAAGCTTCGGATTCTTGACAAAGTTGATAAACTTCTTCATTTCATCCTTTGCATCTTCTACCCCGATCACATCATCAAATCTGATTGAACTCAGCTCAGGTGCTGAAATAAACATATCTGCGGCATCTTTTTCTTTATTCTCAATTTTTTTGAATTTTCGGAGAATAATATGATTAACTTTTCCATCCTTTGATAGTCTGGTCACCAGATCATAATTTAAAATCTGTCCGGAACGAACTAATTCTCTCATTTTTTTTGACAAAAACAGATTATAAACCACATCCTCAATAGGTTGGATTCCATCATTTTCAATAGTAATGATATCTTTTATACCTTCCTTGCGAAGCAATTGTTGATCTGCCAAGCCCAAATTTTTATCAAATGAAATTGCATAAACAGGAATATCCGGATAATGCTCCTTCATCCAATTGAGCACAAAAGTCCCTTGTGACTTAATGTATGATAGCCCGTCAAACTCACCCTTTGTGGTATTTGTAGCAAATGTCAGATCAACAAAAACCATTTCCGGCAATCTATCCTCACCCGGATCAAAAATCTTCCCGCCTTCTGATCTGTAATTTCCCTTTCCAAATGCAATATCATCACCTTTTCGATATATAAAATCGATATCGCATTTATTTGAAGTTTTATCAATTCTCATTTTATAATTATTATCACATGAAATCCATACATGGCTCTTTTGATCCATGACAGTATAATAATTTGCAAGCTCGTCCTCCTCGTCCACTTCAAAGGACACTTCTTCCAAGTATGCATTCATAAACACATGCCCCAATTAGTAATTATTTATAATTCAAATCTCAGAAAATGTAACTTCGCATATTACTACCAAAGTTCAATCTAAGTTTAAATATCATATTCAACAAAAAATCTAGACAATACTTTTTCAAAAAACAAACAATCCCTTATTTTAAGCCATTTGTAAAAACAAAAATTCTAGACATTATTTTGTATCAACAATTTCTGTTACGTTTTCTGAATTAATTATTATATTACTTAAGACTGATATTCTTGATGAGATTTATGTATAATAATTTCGTTAAAGAGGCAGAATCAGAGCGCGCAAATAACAAAATAGACTCAAAGATTCTGTCTTAACTATCTTTACAGGCAGCAATCATTCTATTATTTCAATTAAAGCAAGCAAATGGCATTCTGAAATTCCCGTTTTTGAATTTTAATCTGACAGGAACGAAGAAAAGAACTATAGACAAAATGCTATGATTATTGAAACTAATGATTTTAATATGCTTTCAAAATACGTTTTTGCAAGAAGTTACCTATTAATCTTTAAATCATATAAACAAAAGAGCATCCCATATCTGGAATGCCTTTCTCACAAAATCGTTGCTCCGGACAGTTTACATCTGCCTTACATCCTCATGCGGTTTACAACGTCTTACTTTGCTATACATATATTAACTTTTTATATCAAAGATGTCAAACTCATATCATCATTTATACGTTAACATCGACTTCCACCGATATGGAAAATCTATGTGCTGCTTTGAAATATATGGGTTGTATTCTTTCATCAATTTTATCAATGGTTTTACAAATTTTTCATTCCATTTCTCATGATCTGGATAAAGTAATTTTAATGTATATAATTGTGCAAACAATCTTCTTGTAGGAATATATTTTTCATTTTGAGGCATTTTAGGCAATGCCGTAAATATCCAATAATAAAGTCTTGAATAATGTGCACATCTATTCCTTAAATCTGTCAAACAACGTAACCAACTTTCAAGTGTTTGATATTTTACACCATACATCTTTGAAGCAAGCATAGCTTTATCTTTATTATGCATATCTTTATAAAAATACGAAACCATTCCAATAGAAAAAAATTCAATAATTACCCAAATAGGGAAATGTCCATTATACTTACTTTGATGATGTTTTACGACTAACGTCGCTGAATTATCTGAAATACAGTTATTGACTAGCTTCATAAACTTCACATGATTATGCTTGTGGTTAAAATTGCTAGTATTTACATATCCTTCTGCTCCATATTTATGGGCATAATAATATGATATTGTACTTCGTAAATAAATCTCAATATCTTCAACAACACTTGCAATCAAATTTCGCAAG
>CAMHMG010000065.1 GCA_946186175.1 uncultured Clostridia bacterium
GAATTTGTTTAGATAAGGAGAAGCATATGTCATACAAGATCTTAGTTGCGGACGATGAGCCGGAGATCAGAGATCTCTTAAAATTATATCTTGAAAATGAACAGTATAAAGTGATTGAGGCGGCAGATGGAAGAGCTGCCCTTTCGTTGCTTAGAAAGGATAAACCGGATCTCTGCATACTGGATATCATGATGCCTGAGCTTGACGGCTATCATGTGTTACAGGAATTGAGAAAAGAAAGCAATATTCCAGTAATTATATTATCTGCTAAGGATGCGGATTCGGAGAAGATATTAGGACTTAATCTGGGTGCGGATGATTATCTTTCAAAACCATTTAATCCACTAGAGGCAGTCGCAAGAGTCAATTCTAATATCAGAAGATTTTACAGTCTCGGTGCCAATGAAGTTAAGGCAGAAGTTATTAAAGTAAGAGATCTTTCATTGGATCCGGATGCATGTATATTGAAGAAGGGTGAAAGGACTATAGAGCTGACTTCGGTTGAGTATAAGATAATGGAGCTTTTCATGTCTCATCCCGGTAAGGTGTTTACAAAACAACAGATATATGAACATGGCTGGGGAGATGAATATATAATAGCGGATAATAATATTATGGTTTGCATTAGCAAGTTGAGAAGTAAGTTGGATGAAGATCCGTCAGCATATATTAAGACTTTAAGAGGACTGGGGTACAGGCTGGAAGTCTAGGGGAAATGGCGTTATGGAACAGGAAAAGAAGCTGCAGATATTTCTGATCAAAAAATTCATAATTACGCTCCTTGTTGTAAGTCTTGTTGAGTATTTTGTTTTGTGGCTTATCAATCATTTTATAATGCCTGTAGTGTTAAAGGAGTTTTTTCCTGATTATGATAAAACGGGGGTTATTAACGCTTCGACGGTAATAGTGCTTATTATTCTTGCAGTAGCAGCGTTTGTTGTTGGTCTTATAGAGATAATCCTCCCACAACAGATAAGGTATCCTATTACGGTTTTGTCGCAATTATTGCAACAGTCAGGTGCTAAGACAATTGCGCCGTCAGGTGGGGAGGAAATGGTTTCGGGACTTAGCGGTTTACAGCAAATCCTATTATTTCTAATAATACTTGGGGTATTTATTCTTGTTATCACCCCTTATGTTATAGGAGCATTACGCTATGCCAGGATAACGATTAAAGAGTTTGATAAGATGGCAGAGGAACGTGTTAAAGCGAGAAAAGAGTTTGAGAGGAAGAGAAATCTGATGCTTTCAGATATAGCTCACGACCTTCGAACTCCGATCACGACAGTTGCGGGCTATTCGAAAGCTCTGGCGGATGGAATGGTAAATGATGACAGAAAACAGGAGTATCTTGATGCCATAATGGCGAAATCGGCCAGGATGAATGATCTTATCGGACTATTGTTTGATTATGTCAAGCTGGACAGTGAAGGATTTTCCCTTTCAAAGAGCGATATAGACATATGTGAGCTTGTCAGGGAATGTGGTGCAATGCAGTTCTCTGATGTTGAAAAAGCTGGAATGGAGATTGAAGCGGATATTACTGAAAAACAGTTAATATTATCTGCAGATAAAATTCAACTATCGAGGGTTATAACCAATCTTATAACCAATGCTATAAGGCATAATGAAAAGGGCGATAGAATCGGCCTGTTTGTGGAACAGACTGAGGATAGCATATTGATAATGGTGGCTGATACCGGAAGAAGAATTACTGATGATAAAGCACAGCATTTATTCGAGCCGTTTGTTATGGGAGATGAATCGAGGAATAGCCGTGGAGGAACAGGACTTGGATTATCGATAGCAAAGAAGATCATAGATATGCACGGATTTAAAATAAAACTTGTTCAACGACCGGATATAGTAAGATATAAGAAGGTTGAAGGATATGAGAAGATGTTTTTGATCACTATCCCGTGGGTTAAGTGATAGCTTTGGGAAAAGGGCTTATGCTTGATAGGCAATGAGGTAATTATATGGCAGAGTATCAGTTGTTGTATCAAACTTCATTTTATATGGCGGCAGCGATCATTTGTGTTGCTGCAATAGTTTTTGTCGTCATAGACGGGGGTATGGACAGACGTCAGACAAGGATATATCTTCTGATGCTGTTTGATGTATTGTTAAGTTCTGTGGGTGGAATAATATATAAGCTGTCAAAGCCATACGCAGTCGGTAAGCCCGGACTTTCTGCGTTTATGCTGACATTTCAGTTTCTTGATTTCTTAGCACACACTGCACTGGCCCCACTCTTTTATATATATGTTCAGAATGTAATAGGTGCTACTTACCGACGAACACTTAAAAGAAGGCTTACATATCTGATACCGTTCTTTATATGTGGACTCATGGTTGTTCTTAACCCGATAATGGGATGGATATATTATTTTGACGAGAATTATAATTTCTATAGGAACTGGGGAGAAAGTATTACTTATCTTGTGGCAGCACTTTATTTTGCGTTGTCAGTCTTTGATATTCTGGTTTATTGGCATGCGGTTAATAAGAGAAGACGTCAGGGTCTTCTTTACTGTTTTCTGATCACACTTTTCGGTATTCTAATCCAATTATTAGTAATTGATCTTTCTGTAGAGCTTGTGGCTGAGTCTATGGGACTCATGCTTCTTATGCTGGTTGTTGAGAGGGAGGAGGATCGTATCGATCAGGCTACCAGAACCTACAACAGGGGAGCATTCCGCTCGGATATCAATAATTATTTCCGTATAGGGAGAGAGTTTCATATTGTATATATACGCATTTTAAATGACGATATAGTAAAGCGTTTGACAGGATCCTTTGATGATGACAATCTGTTTCGAGAGATAGTGAAGTATTTAAGACAGGTTCATTCCAAGTATAAAATATACAGGGTTCATGACAATGCCTTTGTTTTGGTGTGCCACGGAATGGATGGCAAAGAGGTTAACAGCCTTGCTGAGCAGATAAAGAAGAGATTTGGGGAGAGCTTTTCATGCGGCGATATATATGTACGGCTTAAAGCCAACATATTATATGCTTCTGTTCCTTCAGAGCTTGAAGGCGAGAACGAGATAATGCTCCTTATAGACAGTAATGAATACAACAATCAGGAAAGAAAAAGTATTCTCAGTGGAGATGACATTCCAAGACTTCTGTATTCAGCATCGTTAGATAAGGCGCTCCACAGAGGGCTTGCCGAGCATAATTATGAGGTGCATTATCAGCCTATCTATAATGTAAGAGACAAGTCTATATATGGCGCAGAGGCGAGTATATGGTTAAATGATCCGGAGATTGGAATTGTTTCCTCAGACCGGATAATGCCGCTTGCCATAAAACAGGGGATAGATGTTGAACTTTGCAATATCCTCTTAGATGAGATATGTATGTTCATGGGAAGTGGTATTCCAATAGAGCTTGGTCTTAATCAGATAAGTGTGGCAATATCAGCCAAACAATGTATTCAGACTGATTTTGTGGATATGTTAGACAGAATGTTAGAAAAGTATAATGCACTGCCTTCGATGTTTAATTTTGAAGTGCCTGAGCCTAAGGATGCTGTTCAGGTGAAAATATTAGAAGGCGTTATGAAGACACTTAAGGAAAAAGGCTTTTCTTTATCCTTGGATGGTTTTGGCTCAGGGTATACGAACTTAAGCTCGTTCTCTAATTTGGGATATGATATGGTTAATCTTAATATTGGTATCTTTGGTGATCAGGGGCTTACAGATGCAGGAAAGGTAATATTAAAATACAGTATTAAAATGATCCGTGACATGAATATGCATGTCCTTGTAAAAGGCGCTTCGATATTTGAACAGGTGGAGTGGATTGAACAGACGGACATCTCATATATACAAAGCGATTATTATTCTAAGGTGCTTACACAGAATGAGCTTATTTCTATTCTCAGGGTGACAGAGATTGCAAGGAGAGATGAGCAGCGCGCCAGAGCAGGCAGTGAGGCCAAGAGCAGTTTCCTTGCAAACATGTCCCATGAGATAAGGACTCCGATTAACGCAATTCTTGGTATGAATGAAATGATCCTTAGGGAGTGTAAGAATGAGACCGTATTAAACTATGCAAAAGATATTGAAAATGCAAGTCAAAGTCTGCTTTCTCTCATAAACAATATTCTTGATTTCTCCAAGATAGAAGCGGGAAGTATGGAGATAGTTCCTGTTGAGTATGATCTAAGCTCACTTCTTAATGATGTTATCAATATGGTGAGAACGAGAATAGAACAGAAGGGGATAGTCTTTAATATTGAAGTAGATGAGGAGCTTCCTGAAAGATTATTCGGAGATGAGATGAGGATACGTCAGGTATTGTTAAAGCTTCTTGATAATGCGATCAAGTATACCGAAAGCGGAAGTATAGGACTAACCATCAGAGGGACATATTCGTCCGATCACAGCGCACTATTGATTTTTGACATTAAGGACACAGGAGGTGGTATCAAAAAAGAAGATAAGAAAAAGCTTAAAGAAAAACTCAAACATTTAGGAACCTTAAATAACGTTCCCGTTGAAGAGGTGGGATTGGGACTTACTATAGCCGGCAGACTGTTGAATCTGATGGAAGGTAATATCCAGATGGAAAGCGTGTATGGCGAGGGTTCGACATTTACTGTAGTAATTCCTCAACAGGTTACTGAATCTCGTCCGATAGGTAATTTTGAAGAGAGATATATGTCGGAAGGAACTGACAGTTTGAAATACAGAGAACAGTTTATAGCTCCTACGGCACATATTCTCGTTGTCGATGATACACCCATTAATCTTACGGTCATCAAGAGTCTGTTGAAGAAGACCAGAATACATATTGACACGGCATTAAGCGGTATGGAAGGTCTGGATAAATGTATGAAAATGCATTATGACATTATCTTCTTAGACTATAGGATGCCGGAAATGGATGGCGTTACAACTCTTAAAAAAATGCGTGAGATGAGCAGTCAGCCTAATAAAGAAACACCTATAATTCTGCTCACTGCAAATGCACTGTCCGGAGCAAGACAACAGTTTATGGCAGCGGGATTTGACGATTACATGACAAAGCCGATTAACGGTGGTAAGTTAGAGGATCTGTTGATGAGATATCTTCCTACTGATAAGGTGATCCATAATATAGACGATTATGAGGATGATGGCAGTGATGAGGTGGATTTTTTGGAAAAACTCAGTGATATTGGATTTAGTGTTGACCAGGGAATATCTAATTGCGGATCGGTAGATGGTTATAAGGAGGTACTTTCTATTTATCTCTCATCTTTGGATAGTAAGATTGATGAGATAGAGCGCCTATATAACGAGAAGGATTATGATAATTACACTATACAGGTGCATTCGTTAAAGAGTACATCAAGAGTTATAGGAGCGGATCATATAGCAGACAAGGCATACGAGCTTGAGATGGCAGGAGACGAGAGGAATATTGATGTAATAAGCAATGAGACTCAGGGATTGTTGGAAGATCTTCATGAACTATTAAATCGGTTAAATGAGGTGCTTTTGGGAGAAGCGGATAATATAGGGAAAGATGGTAATGATGAGCTTCCGCTGATAGATGAAGCGATGTTACAGGATGCATACGGTGCCATTTCTGATTTTGCGGTTTCTATGGACTATGAGAATTCATTGTTTGTACTTGATGAACTTAAGAAGTACAGAGTGCCTGACAGTCAACGCGAAAAGCTTTCGGCGATAAATGCAGCCGTTGACAATCTTGACTGGGATGAGGTGACAAGGATACTTAATCAAGGTTAACTTAAGTCGGAGTTCAAGCTCCGTAGGATGGGGGTGAGTATAATGGACTTTATATCATTTGTTAATCAATCGGCATTTTATATCGGTGCTGTGTTCGTCGCCTTTTCATGCCTGATATATACACATATTCATAAGAATATGGAGAAACCGCAGACTATAGTATTTGACATGGCATTATATACGACTATCATAACATCCGTTCTTGAGATGATATGCATATTTGCAGAACCGTTTTGTGTCCATAGTACTCCTGCCCAGTATATACTTTATACATGTAATTTTATGTTCTTTGTACTTCATAATCTCATTGCTATGTTTGTGTGTTACTATGCATTTTTTGCAACACAGACTTTCATGAGGATGACCACAAAGTTTAAGTTTATATATCTTATTCCGTGTGCGATATCTGAGTTGTTCATACTCACTAATCCATGGCATCATTATACATGGTATTTTGATGAAATGTTTCATTATCACAGAAATTGGGCAGAGTCGTCAATATATATAACAGGAGCAATATATTATATAATTGCAATGTATTATCTTGTTTTCAGATGGCACGCCGCTACCAGGAAAAGAAAGCTGATGATAACAATATCATTTATTATGACTGTGATAGGTGTAACGATTCAGTTTTTTGTTCCGGCATGGGAGGTTGAACTGTTCTTTGAGGCAATTACATTTCTGGGTGTGATGCTCTCTGTTGAGTATGATGATGACAGGGTTGATATGGTTACAAAAATGTATAATCGGGATGCGTTTACGCAGGATGTAAGATATTATCTTGAAACGAAAACGAGTTTTCATGCAGTGGTACTTAAGCTTAATAATATGGATGCCTATCAGATGATGCCGGGAGCATATGACATCAACGAAGTATTATCATGTGCTGCAAATGGGATACGTAAGTTTTTCATTTATCCAAACTGCTATAGAGTGACACAGGAAAGCATAGTATTATTAGTCCTTAATAAAGATGAGGTATATATGGAGGAACTATCAGCTAAGGTGTTGGAGCTGTTAAAGTCAGGCCTGGCGCTTCCGGAGAATGACGAACGGATAGCAGGAATAGTTATTCAGGCTAAGCTTCCGCAAGAAGTCAATTCGGTGCAGGACATGCTTCTGTTGGCTGAGATGGAATATAAAGATATTCCGGATGGTATGATTGCAAAGAGTGACAGCTTACATGAATTCTTTGAAAGAGCATCGATAGAGCGGGCACTACGCGTAGGGGTTGATAATAACGGTTTTGAGGTGTTATATCAGCCGGTATACAGTATAAAGGAGAAAAAGTTACATTCTATAGAAGCTTTAATAAGATTAAATGATCCAACACTTGGAATGTTATTGCCTGAGGAGTTCATACCGGAAGCTGAGAGAAGTGGTATGATTGATATCATAAGTGATTTTGTACTTAGGGAAGTGTGTGGGTTGATAAAAAGCGGTATTCCGGATAAACTTGGAATAAAGTATATCAAAGTTAACATATCTGTGTTACAATGTATGCAATCACATTTTGTAGAACGAGTGACAGGAATTGTCGAAGAAGAAAAGGTCTCGCCTTCGAGAATTAATTTTGAATTATTTGAGTCTGTAACATTTGAGGACTTCGGCAATCTTCCCAAGGTTATACGGGATTGCAGGAAGTATGGATTTCGTTTTTCTATGGAAGGTTACGGAACAGGCTATTCTAACCTCTATTCGGTGTATTTGATGGACTTTAATGAGATCAAGCTCGATAAGACGATGATTTTTGAGTCGGTTAGAAGCGAACATGGACGCATAATATTAGAGAACAGTGTCAGGATGATACATGAAATGGGACTTCCGGTGGTGGCTGTGGGCGTTGAGACAGCCGAGCAGCTTGATATGTTAGAGAGGCTGGATGTAGAACGGGTACAGGGTTTTTATTATTCGGAACCTGTACACAAGGAAGAACTTTCAGATTTGGAGGTATACAATGTATAACAGGGTGCTGATGATAAGCGAGAAGGAAACATTTATTGCAATGACTCTTCAGAAGAGTCTTAGGGATAATGGATTTGAGGTGAGCCATTCATTACCGAATGTTCAGAAAATTAATGAGTATAATGAAAAAGTCGATATATATATTTTTTATATGGATGAGGGAACGGCAATAGATATGGATACCGTTGTATATCTTAAGGATAAGTGTGTTGAAGAAGATATTATGGTTATCCTGATAGGTACTAATGATGAGTTCAGAGAAGCGACTAAGATACTTCCACAGGAGAATCTGGATGCATTCTTCCTGCGCCCTTTTGATATGAAACAGTGTATTGATAAGATTAAGCTTCTTGTAGACAGGCAGGAGATAGAGAATCGAAAGAAACATGTTCTTATTGTAGATGATGATGTGACATTTTTGAAGATGGCATATTCATGGCTTAAGGATAAGTATAAAGTATCGATTGTCAATTCGGCTGTACAGGCTATAACCTGGCTTGCAAAGAATAAAGCGGACGTAGTATTGTTGGATTATGAAATGCCGGTGGTTGACGGGCCGGCTCTGTTGGAAATGCTTAAGAGTGAGACTGACACTGACGGTATTCCAATATTTTTCCTGACAGGAAAGAGTGATCTTAAGAGTGTGCAAAAGGTCATGGATATGAAACCACAAGGGTATCTGTTGAAGGCAAGCGGCAAACATTCACTTTTGCAGGAACTTGACAAATTCTTCATCGCCCAGAAGACGATGAAGTAACGAGAAAACGAAGTTTTCGAGATTATGAGAATGTACGAAGTACTTCTCATAATATGTATTATCGAATGATCTTATCCTGTGAAAGATACATGATAAGCATATTTTCAAGGTTATCGGCATTGATAGGCTTTGTCATATAATTATCGAAGCCTTCTCTGATAAAACGTTCTCTGGCTCCGGATAAAGCGTTAGCGGTAAGGGCAACAACAGGAGTGTCAGTATTCATATTATCCGTGATGCTGCGAATGCGTTTCAAGGTCTCGATACCATCCATACCGGGCATTCTGAAGTCAAGAAAGATGAGATCGTATTTGCTTTCACTGGTTTTCTTAAGACATTCTAAACCGCTGTCAGCTTCATCTATCTGAATTTCAGTTTTCTTAAGAAGATTTTTCACCACAACCATATTGATAGGAGTATCATCAACAACAAGAATCTTAGCTTCCGGTGCACGGAAGCTTTCCTTATACTTAGGTATCTCAAGAGTTTCTTTGGCCGCTTTGTTAAAGGAGTCACCGATAGGTTCGTCAGAAACAACCTCTTGTGGGAGGGTAATGGTAAATATCGACCCTTTTCCATATTCACTTTGAACATCAATGTTTCCGTTCATTAATTCAACCAGATTATGAACTATTGCTAGCCCCAATCCACTTCCCTCAACAGTACGATTTCTGCCGGGATCAAGTCTTTCAAATTTTCCAAAGAGCTTTTTCATATCCTCTTCTTTGATTCCGACTCCGGTGTCCTCGATTGTGATAATAAGACCGGTGTTCTGATTAAATGATACAGTAAGGGTTACGCTGCCGGTATTAGTATATTTTACAGCGTTATTGAGCATATTGATCATTATCTGCTGGATACGCATTTCATCACCATGCAGATTTTCCGGAGTAGCCGGATCTACATTGACATTTAATATAAGATTCTTTTGAGTTGCTTTCACCTGAATGATGTTGACTACATCAGTGAGGACTGATGAAAGCTTGTAATCGGCTTCTACTATATCCATGTTGCCGGACTCGATCTTGGAAAAGTCCAGAATATCATTGATAAGTGAGAGCAGGGTCTTGCCGGCGCTTTCTATGGTCTTAGCATATTCGATTATCTTTTCATCGACGCTTTCTCTAAGTATCATTTCGTCCATTCCAAGAACAGCGTTTATAGGTGTACGTATCTCGTGAGACATATTGGCAAGGAAATTGTTCATGGCTTCATTGGCAGCAATTGCCCTTTGTTCTTCTATGTGAGCTAACTTTGTCGCCTTAAGAATTCCGATGAACTCGTTCTGTGTGACGGGATTAGAAAAATAAAATCCCTGAAGGTAATCTACGCCGAACTCATCAGCAAGCTCAACCTGTGCCTTGCTCTCAACGCCGGAAATCAAAAGTTTTTTTCCCATGCGCTTGATCATATCAGTACTGTTCTCCATGATAATTCGTCCGATCTTTGACTTCTCGGCTTCCCATAGAATAGTCCGGTCTATCTTGATAAGATCAACATCAAGTGAGAATATAGAATGAACGTTAGAATAGCCAATACCGTAGTCGTCAACGGCAAAATGAAAACCATGTTCCGTGAGAATACTTATAAAGGTCTTAAGACCCTCGAAATCAGTAGTTGCAGCGCTTTCCATTATCTCAAAATTAATCCTTTCAGGAGCGATATCATATCTTGAAACTATCTGTATGATGCGCTTTGCATAGTTTGGCTGTGTGCATTGTACGGATGAAAGATTAATATTTAAGGTTTCAATTCCAAGCTCTACAGGGATACCGCTGTTTAAAAACTTGCATACCTCTTCTAAGGCATAATCACCAAGTTCAAATATCATTCCGGTTTTTTCCGCAACTGCAAGAAATTCATTGGGATAGACATCTCCGATTATAGGATCATGAAGTCGAAGTAAAGCCTCGCCGGATTTGATAAGGCGGCTTGTTGCATCATAGATTGGTTGATAATATACTTCAAAAAATCTGTTTTTGACTCCGGTCAAAATTGCCTTTTCAACCTGTGTGCGGCGAAAAATGAATTTCAGATCATCGCCATATAGTACGGTACCTTTCTTTGCAAGCTCTTCAGGAACCGGGCTTCCTATAAGAGACATTAACTGTTCGTTGGTTTCGTAATCTTTAGGAGCCTCAACATATAATATAGTAGTATGAAAGACACTCTTTCTTCCCTGAAAATCCCATTCCTTGGAAAATCGGTCTTTGATAAGCTCAGCTATATGCAAATCTTTTTTGCTGTCAACTTTATCATTTAATATGATAAATGTTCCCGGATTCATATAATAAATGTTGTTCTGTGGAACTATGTTACGGAGATATTCTACATTCATTTTAGTAAGGCTTTCGATATTCATTGGTCCTATAGTCTGCATAAGACTCTGAGGATTACGCATCTTCATACATATAAGACTGAAGGGATGCCTGCCGGCTATATGGTTTCTGATATCTAAAGAGAGGGCTGCTTCATTGTAGGCACCGGTTCTTGGACTCTTACGGTCGTCTTCATTTTCCAATGTAATAAGAATTCCTGTAATGGCAAGAGACTCCATGAAAAGTTCGATTTGTATTGAAGGCAGTAATAGCTGTGTTATAGTGCCAATGGTTACCATTATAAAGAAATAGACTAATGTCTTACGTTTCTTAATATCAATTGCCTGCCAAAGAAAGAGTATTAGAATGATAGCAGCAATAAAATAAGCGCTGCTGATCACATAGATTACAATTTCCCCTTTGCCGCGGACAAATTGTCTGTCTTCATTAAAGTGATATATGAAATGAGTAACCGGGTTGGAAAGGACAATTAGCTCGGTTATTATCATGGGAAATTCGTAGAGCAGATGATGTCTTTTTTCAAGCTTGTAATGTGCGCCTATGACCACCGCTATATAGAAACAGAAAAGTGGTGATAATATACTGTGAAGGGCAAAATAAAGGTATTGATTGATCTCCTGCAGGGGAATCAATACAGGGTTGTTGCGCGCATAAGAAACTAAAAAGTAATTGCTAAGTGCGCAGATGATTGATACTAGAATATTAATGAGGATGAACAAAAATACCTTGTTCTGGAGTTTGGTGGAAGTACCTTTAAGCACAGTATAATAAAGGCATGATATACTTACAAACAGTGCGCAAACCAGATATCCCGAACTATTAAGACTATTTATAATATTATCTATTATCATAAGCGTCATCCTTATATCTATTACTCTTTATTAATCCTGTTTCTCCTCATCATTAAGATTGTAAGCAGTTGCAGCATCAACCTCTTCTTTGTTGAGTTTGTTTTCATCAGCAAGTTCAAGCAGTGCATCGACAACCTCTTCCTCTAATTGAGTGCCGCGTATGCGCTTCATCTCAGCTAACACGTCAGATAATAGCATCTGCTTTCTGTACGGCCTTGTAGAGTACATTGCATCGAAGGTATCAGCAACGGCAATTATTCTTGCGACCTCAGGAATCTGATCTCCTGAAAGTCCGTTGGGATAGCCTTTGCCATCCATACGCTCGTGATGGCATCCGGCGCCGACTGCGAGATCTTTGACAATATTAACATGGGATAATATTTTCTTTCCGACAGCGGCATGTGATTTCATGATAGCAAATTCACTGTCGTTCAATCGTTCGGGTTTGTTGAGGATTGCATCATCAATACTTAATTTTCCTATATCGTGTAAGAGCGCTATATTATAGAATTCATTAATATCTTCTTCGGTATAGCCTCTTTTCTCACTTAGTTTTTCCGCAAGCATTTTGGTGTAATAAGCAACACGGAAGGAATGACCGCGATTCTGCTTATCACGCATATCTATACATATGGCAAAGGTGAAAATGATCTGATTGATGAATTTCTGATCTTCCTTTTGCTTTGCTATAAGTGCCTCATTACGCTTTTTAAAATGCATCCAAATTGCAAAGGAGATGACACCGATTATTACGATCATTAATATCAGCCAGAACCAGATACTTTCATAAATGGCTTTATCTTTGTTGATCGTAATTGCAATGGAGTTATCAATTTTACCTGTTTCATCATTAATTACATTAAGGTGAAAGACATATCTGCCTCCATCAAGATTAGTGTAAATGACAGGAACAAGATCCTGCTTGGTAGTAACTATCGGTTCTTTGTCAAATCCGTCTAAGGAGTAACTGATGCGCGGGTTGTTAAGACCATAAGTCATTGCATATGCATTTATAATGAGACGCTTGGTGCCGGAAGGAATAGAAACAGACTTGTTGTTTTCTACAGGCACTTCCTGATCATCTATCTCTACAGTAGGTACTGCCAGTTTGACACTTTCTGTATCATCATCATCTGCGTTAATATTAACAACACAGACGCCGGTCGTTCCGGAAATATAAAGACGTCCCGTTTCATCTAAATAGCTTCGGGAATTACCGGTGGTGATGTAAGGCAATCCGCTTTTGATGTTATAATAGCTATACTCAATATCCTTATTGGCAAGAAGCTGTGCAGTCTTAGTGACATATACGCCGTTAGATGAAAGCACCCATGCTCCGCCGTGATCATTAAAATATATATCAAGGTTGTTGCTATATGGGAAATTGGACACAGCAGT
>CAMHMG010000066.1 GCA_946186175.1 uncultured Clostridia bacterium
CTGAAGATCATTTGTTGAATGTCCCTCAAGTTCTGCGCCAAATGCCTCTGCCGGTGTCCAGTAAGCACCGTTTACATGCTGACTTACTGCGAACTGACTCTGATCTGCGAGTGCCTTAAGACTGATATCTGCTGATACAGCATCTGAATTAGCAACATTGACATTAGAAGGTCCGTATCCAAGTACCTCGAATCTTCTTGCCTGTGATTTCTCATTTGTAAGATACTTAGCAAGTTCCATAGCTTCTACAGGGTGCTCTGTCTGTGTGTTAACACCAAGAATCTTACATCCAAGGAATGAACCCATCTGTACCTGCTCACCGCCACATGTAAATGTTGGAAGCTTTGCTGCTCCGAAGTTATCGCCGAGTTTTTCCTTAATACTTGCTGAAATCCACGGGCCGCTTACTCCACAACAGATGTTATCTCCGATGCCGCCCTCAAGTACGCTGTCATCACCTGTTACGAACGCAGGATCATTACAGAAATTTCTGATTGCTTCAGCAGCTGCAAGTCCCTTTTCATTATTGAAGTCACAGATCTGCTTACCATTTTCATCAAGTGATATGTTACATCCGTTTCCAAGGAAGAAAGATGCAAGATACCATCCGTTTGATATATCCATATGTACCTGCTTGCCTGCTTTGTTAGCTGCTGCAAGAATTCCGTCTAAAGTTTTAACATCTTCCTCAGACAATACTGATTTGTCATAGAAAAGATAATAACCGTTATCTGCTGTCATTGGATATCCATATAAAACTCCGTTATAGCTTGCTGCATCAATTGATCCAGGTGCATTCGCGCTCTTAACTTCATCTACATCTCTTGTTACCTCGTAAAGAGCATCTGCCTGAACAAGTGTCATAAGCTGATCATCAGGATAAGAGAATACGTCTGCCGCAGCCGCCGGATCCTCAATGTAACGAGCCTGTGCATCTGCTTCACCAACAACACCGTAATCGAACTGCCATGAATTTTCAGGATGCTCTTTTGCAAACTCTTCACAAAGTTCCTTAAGTAAATCCTGATCTGTCTGTGAACCCCATATCTTAAGTGCGATCGTATCGCCTTCACCTTCGATGACACTCTGCTCGGCTGCTTCGCCCTGGTCTCCACTTTGTCCATCGCTTTGATCATCAGCATTTTCTTTACTATCTTCTGTCTGTACTTCAGTCTGCTCAGCCGAAGTAGAATCTGCGTTGCTGCCACAACCTGTCATACACGCTACCATAGCAGTTGCCATTAAAATTGATAATAATTTCTTTCTCATTTTTATAAGTCCTCCCTAACGGATGTAAATATTTTTTATTAATTCTTTGGGTACCCCGGTAAGGCTATTATTCCATGTAAAAGGAAAATCGTCAACGAAAGTTAAGGAAAGCGTTTTCCTTGATTTCACAGTAAAACCGGCCCAAGTTTCCATCAACTTGAGCCGGTATATAACATTACTTTATTATCTTATTTTGATAGTTTCCTTACAAAGGTTATTTCACTTCTATTTCTGTCCCATCACCTCATGCTCTGTCCTTAGACAATAACATGACTATATAATAACATAATCCCGCCAGAACGCTCGTTATCATGATAAAAACAAGTGCAATTACTTTATGATCAATAAATGTTCCTAAGAATACCACCAGCACCACAAGTCCCATCACCACGAACATGTTTGGGAACATATAAAGTGCAACTCCGGCACTCTGTTTGATCACCTCTACTTCATTTTCCCAGTCAAGACGCATGAACTTAATACCACACATACATCCCCATGCAGTAGAAAAAGCACAGAGCGCAACGCCAAGTATCATATAAAGTATCATATTGATCACCGGCACCTTAGCCGATATTGACATACAGATGATTGCAAACAACATAAACGGAACCGTCAGGTACATATTAAACAGCATCTTGCCCTGATATATCTTCTTCTTTGGAATTGGCAGGCTTTGAATGATCCAGTAGTTCTTCCCCTCAAGCGATGGAGAACAGACCGTTGTCGCTACCATGCCTATGAAGAAGTATATAATAAATGGTATCGCCGGCTGTAAAATCGAAGAGTCAAACGGAGCATCCTGTGTGACCATTTTGACTATTTTATCGAATCCTATCACAAGTGTAACAACACCGAGAAGAAAGGCAAGTACCTCTCCCATTGCTGCATTGGTCATATACACTGTCGAACCGGTAAGCCTTCTAAACTCCTTAAATGCTATAGCATTAACAACACTGTTCTTTTTCTGTTTAGTCATCTTATAATCTCTTCTTACAACGTGTGAAGTCAGCGCAGAGTTAATTCTTCTGTATGACTTCCCGACAATGTTAAAGACTATCGAAAAGAGTATAACACTCACACCGATAAGAAGCAGAATATCCGATATACCCTGCTTTTTGATTGCATTTACGAACCACCCCACAGGAAGATATACATTTCCGACCTTTTCATTCATTTCATCAATCTTTTCAAGCGTCTCCTCGACTTTACCATTCTTAAACAGCGCATCAACTATATAACGAAATGAAAAACAGAAAATGATGAACATAAAAGTAAGTATGGTCTGAATGGCATTATTCTTCTTAAATCTCGAACTTATCTTCGCAATGATAAAGCCAAAGAAAACAGATATAAGCATTGGTATGAGAGGCAAAACGAAAGACAGCACAACCCATATTATATACACAACAAAAGGCGGATGTGCATAGATTCCGTATCCCATTAACATTGCAAACGACAAACTCAAATACCAGGGCAGGCTTTTGATATACATATACAGAAACTTACATCCTGCCACAGTACCTGCTTCAAAAGGAAGCGCCATTAGCATATCATATTCCTTGAAGTTGAACAGATAACCATTGGTCCTGAAAAATGTGAATATAAAAGCCAACGTACTTACCCCGATCGCACATATTCCAGGAACCGCATCTATGAGTCCTATCATTCCATAACCGACACACATAGAAAAACTATATCCTACAATCATCGCATACAGACAGATTATACCAATGTAGCTTGCGATTATCTTCCTGCGTTTCTTCTTGTCTGTCGTATGCTTATAAATATTCCTTAAACTTGTAGATAACAGCATCGTCTTTAACAGGAGACTATTTTTCATCATACACCTCCAGAAATGCTTCCTCTAACGACTGACCATTTGTAAGCTCCTCAATGGTTCCGGAGGTTATGATCTTGCCCTGCTTGATGATAGCGATCTTATTACACAATTTCTCTGCCACATCAAGAACATGAGTGGAGAAGAATATGGCCGTGCCCTGCTTGCACATATCATGCATGATCTCTTTCAGTGTAAATGTAGCCTTTGGATCAAGTCCTACGAACGGCTCGTCAAGTACAAGAAGCTTTGGGTTGTGAATAAGTGCAGATATTATTGCCACTTTCTGTTTCATACCATGTGAGTATGAACTAATAAGATCTCCGAGAGAATCTGTTATCTCAAATATATCCGCATATTTCTTGATTCTCTCTTCCCTATCCTTTGCACTTATCTCGAATACATCAGCTACAAAATTAAGATACTGTATTCCTGTAAGATTCTCATAAAGGTCCGGATTATCGGGTATATAAGCCGTTATTTTCTTACATTCAATCGGTTCAGTCTTTACGGAATGTCCGTCAATGAATATCTCTCCCTCGGTAAAATCAAGCACACCTACTACAGCACGTATGGTAGTAGACTTTCCTGCTCCATTATGTCCTATGAAGCCATAGATATCTCCACTTTCCACAGTTAGTGTCACATTGTCTGCAGCCTTTTTCCCTTCACTGTAAGATTTCGAGTAATTTTTAATTTCAAGCATGTGTTCTCTCCCTTATACAAATTAGTAAGGAGACAGAAACCTTCCTCTGTCTCCCTTTTTTCCTTTTTGTTTTTTACTTGGTTCCGAAAATTCTATCACCTGCGTCTCCAAGTCCCGGACAAATATATGCATTTTCATTAAGTTCACGATCAAGCTGTCCAACATATATCTGAACATCCGGATGAGTTTCAGATAATTTCTTAAGGCCCTCCGGCGCTGCAATTATACACATGAATTTGATATGAGCACCACCATGCTTCTTAATCTGGTTAATGGCATCAACGGCAGAACCTCCCGTCGCAAGCATCGGGTCAGTTACAATAATCAATCTCTCATTAATAGGATCAGGAAGCTTACAATAATATTCCTGAGGCTCATGAGTAACCTCATCCCTATATAATCCGATATGTCCGACCTTTGCGGTAGGCGTCAGAGATAAAATACCCTCAACCATTCCAAGTCCTGCACGCAGAATCGGAACAATTGCAAGCTTTCTTCCGGTAAGCATCGGTGTCTTACATTTCTCTATTGGTGTTTCAACCTCCACCTCCTCTAAAGGAAGATCTCTCATTGCCTCATATCCCATGAGCATTGCAATCTCTTCAACAAGCTGACGGAACTCATTGGTTCCTGTATTCTTATCCCTTAACATTGAAATCTTGTGTTTGATCAAAGGATGATCAATAATTATAACGTTATCTTTCATTTTCTCTTTACCTCCGGTTTGTAATAATTAAAATATATATTTAAATTAAATAAATTTATATTTAGTTTCCATTAAATTAAAAATTTAATATATCACTCGGCATCTTCCCAGACAACCATATTCTTACCATGCTGCTTTCCATAATACATTCTTTCATCAGCAACCTTGATCACATCCTCCGGCTTATGATGTGTCTCTCCATATTCTTCAAGTCCAATCGTAATCGTTACCGGAATACGCTTATTATAAAAAACAGTTGGATTAGATTCAATACATTTTCTCAAATATTCCATCTTCATTTTTGCAACTGCAAGATCATAATCCTTCATAAGAATTACCATTTCTTCTCCGCCCCACCTGCATATATTGCAATTCTGCATCTCTCTTCTAAGAATTTTCGAAACGTGCCTTAACACTTCATCTCCACAGTCATGACCATAGGAATCATTTACTGTCTTAAAATTATCAATATCACAAAATGCAATACAGAAATGGTTAGAGTCTGCTTTATTCATAAGAGCTCCGACCACCGGCAAAAAACCTCGTCTGTTTAACAGTGCAGTCAGCGCGTCACGATTTGCGTCATCTGATAGTTTCTCATTCTTCTGTTCAAGATCAGTCATCTCATATTCACTCGAGTATATATAGATGAAATAATAAAATATCATCGAAAAAAACAATACAAATGTTGTGAATATTAATAAAAATGATCTTATGGGGTATGACACCTCATAAATTGCTGATATTTCTGCATATTTAAAATATAAATATACATAAACCAAAAAATCAATTACAAGCAGCAAAACTATTATCCATCTCTTGACTCCTTTAAACAGAAAACTTCCAAAATATATGATTATTGGAACAATAGAAAAGAGGAAATACTGAGAACCGCTTTTCCAACCAACATAGTAAACAGAAAAAATCGAATAAGTTGTAACTTCCAAAAAAATACTGATATAAACCGGCATTATGTGTCCTTTTATACACAACACAACACCCATCATGTAAATAGCCACACTGAAAATATTAAAGTAAAACAATGGCTTTATATCATTACATAATGCTACAACCAATAGTGTTGCATGAACCAAACACATAATTATAACTGTGAACAGGAAACTATTATGTACAAGAAAATGCATGATTTTTTCAATTGGATTACTCTTCTTCATCACTCGTACATCTCCTTCTAACCAAAGAGTTGATAGGATCTTGCTCTGCAAGATTTCACTAAGTGCTCATATTATACACAGTATGACTCACACTAAGTTCAATCTTGCTCTGCAAGATTTCACTAAGTGCTCATATTATATCATGAACTTCGTAATTGCGCCATCCTTGTCGAAAAAAACACTCGTTCATGCTATATATACATCCGTGTATAATATACCACACCTTTAGCAATTACACCATCCTTGACATAAAAAACTCATATATTCTATTGACTTCTTTCTTATGTTTATGTATTCTTTTTTTATTCATATATTCACCTATAGTATTAACTATAGTCAAAGAGAAAGGAATAACACACACTATGAAACTTAAATTAAAAAGAATGGCAGTTTATACTCTAGCCTTTTATTTTGCAATAGGAAATATTTTCTTTGCAGGTAATAGAGTTGTAAAGGCCCAAAGTTCAGACAGAGTGCATGTTTACCGGGAAGACGGAACCGATCTTGGTAACTATTCATCCATTGAGGACGCACTCAACGAAGCTGACGGACAACACAAAACGATCGTTGAACTTCTTGACGCTGAATATTCTGAATTTATAACTATTGAAAAAGCAAATGTAACATTAAAATCTAAGGACAGCACTCACCCTGCTACTCTTAAAGGTACGGAGATAGGCGCAAAAGCCAAAGAAGATACAATGATCAGTATCGAGGCAGATAATGTTACTGTAGACTCTGTAAACATCACCGGTCTTTGGTTAACAGAACCTAGTAAAAATGTTAATCCGGTAGGAATAAGAATAGCAGCAGATAATGCTACAGTTAATAACTGCAAAATATATGATATGGGATGTAAATATACAGATGACACTGTTGAGGGAACCGGTTTTAACGGACACGGAATCATTTGTTCCAATGAGGATTTCAGCAGTGAAGAAAAAGCTATCAAGAATCCCAAAGTAATAAACTGTGAATTGTATGGTCTTGTTCTCGGTAACAGTGAGGCACTCGTAATGAACGGCAATGTTACCGGTTTTGATATTTCTAATAACATAGTTCATGATTGTGATAATATCGGAATTGATATCATTGGATATGAGAAATCGGAAGAGAGCGGATATTCTGACAACGACAGGGCCAGAGATGGTATTGTCGCTAACAACACTGTATATAATATCTCATCCGGAAAAAATCTTACTTACAGAAAGTCCCAAAATAAAAATCCCGGAAAATGTGCAGGCGGAATATACGTTGATGGTGGATATAATGTTACAATCAAAAACAATTATGTTGAAAACTGTGATATAGGTGTTGAGCTTGCTTCTGAACATGGCGGACAAACCACAGATAGTATTACTTTGATCAATAATATTCTCATTAACAACAATGCTTTAGGCGGAATAAGTATCGGCGGCAGCGATGATGACAATGGAAATGCTACCAACCTCACTATTCAGAACAATACAGTTTACAATGAAGCTGTCGGATGTTTCAGAATCCAGAAGGCCGATTGCAAAGACAATGTTATTTCCAAAAACATTTTTATTGCAGTTGGTGATGAAACCGAAACATATGTAAAGGAAGAACAGGCAGGAACCAACAATATTCGCGACAACTACATAACAAAAGCAAGTGAAGATTATTCAAATGTTGGAGATACACTATTCGAAGCTTCTAAGATTCATTTTGACAAAGAAACAGGTACCATCACCTTTGATCATGATGGATACGATCTTTCAGAATATGGAGCAACAAAGAATGACGAGAATCCGGCAGAACCTGAGGTTGAATCCACTGACAAGAAAGAGAACGAGCCTGAGATTGAGCCCATTGACAAGAAAGAGAACGAGCCTGAGGTTGAATCCACTGACAAGAAAGAGAACGAGCCTGAGATTGAGCCCATTGACAAGAAAGAGAACGAGCCTGAGGTTGAGCCCATTGACAAGAAAGAAAACGAGCCTAAGGTTGAGTCCACTGACAAGAAGGATGAATCGAAAGTACCACAGACCAATGAGACAGTAGTTAGTTCCAGGAAATCACCTGAAGATAATAATGTTGATCCTAAACAAATAAATCCGACAGAGAATAATAACGATACTACTACTGCGACACTCTCCGTTGATCAGATAATTTCAGATAATAAGACTAACGGAAAATATAAAATAACAAAGCTAATTAATAATAATGGCAAAGTTATTGGTGGAAATGTTACATTCCTAAAACCCATTTATAAAAACAGCCAAAAAATAACAATTAAAAATAGCGTAATATTAAATGGTGTAAAATTCAAAATAACTGTTATCAATAACAAAGCATTTATGAATTGTAAAAAACTTAAGACCGTTTCTATCGGAAAGTATGTTACTAAAATCGGTAAGAAGGCATTCTATAACTGTAAAAAGCTTAAAACTATCAAAATAAAATCAACTAATATTAAAACTATAGGTAAGAAGGCATTTAGCAAAATTCACAATAATACTTATTTTCAAATTCCTAAAAAATGCCGCACCAAAACATTAAGATTAATAACAAAATCCAGATAGATATAAATGTAACTGATAATGCCCATCTAATATTCAACTTCATCGGACAGCTTACATCTATTTCTTACTTATTCAGGAAAAAGGCAACTGCTATTGCACCGGGACCGGCATATGTACCAATCGTTGCACCGACAGATACGATATTCAAAGAATCAATCTTTCCTTCATAAATATTCTTGCCATCCTTGATATACTTTTGAAGCATATCATCTGAAAGACCGGTATACCCGAAACAAATCGGCATAGAGAAATCTATTCCTCCAAGTTTCTCTATTGTCTGATTCAATATGTTATTACCATTCTTTGATCCGCGTGCCTTTCCAATAACCTCAACTATACCATCCGTTATAGTAACAACCGGCTTGATCGACAGTACATTTCCAACAAATGCCGCTGTCGATGACAGTCTTCCTCCGGCTTTTAAATATTCCAAAGTGTCAAATACGCTAAGCACTTTAACTCTCGTCTTCGCTTCTTCTAAAGCCGCCACAATCTCATCGGCACTCTTTCCTTCATCTCTAAGACGTACCGCATATTCCACAAGAACATAATATGAAATGCAGAACTGCTTAGTATCTATAATATGAATCTTGTCATCAAAGTCTCCTGCTGCTATTGTTGCACTTTGAAAGCACCCTGAAACTTCTGAAGAAATAACCAGACACACAACCTCATCGCCCTCATTAACTGCTTTTTCAAATTCGTCTATATACTCTGCCGGCGGAATCTGACTGGTTTTGGGAACAATATCTGTTTCAATAAGCCTCTCATAAAACTCAACATTTGATAATGTTTTCCCATCCTGATACTCGTTATCACCAAAGCGAACCTTTAATGGAATAACTGTAATTCCCCATTTTTCAGCTGTTGATTGTGGAACATCACTTGCCGAATCGGCAATAATTTTAACTGCCATCCTTAATATAACCTCCCCTCTTAAGATCACTGTTTTTTCTTTCCATGCACATTTCGTATTGTCTTTTTCTTTTTGGCAACGCCAGGCCTGCCACTTGCTTTTTCACTTTTGTTTATGTTTTTTGTGCCATTTTTTGCATACTTTCTGTTTCCATTCGTCTTTTGAGCATGAACATTTTTGCCATCTTTTTGAGCGTGAGCATTTTTGCCGTCTTTCTTAGCATGATAAGATGCTATCTTTCTTGGACGAATCAGGCATTTTTTATCAAAGCCAATCAGATCCGTTCTGTCTGCTTTGACAAGAGCTTCATAGACCAGATCGTAATTATCCGGATTGCGGTACTGTATAAGTGCCCGCTGCATCGCTTTTTCATGTGGGTTTTTGACCACATAGACCGGTTTCATGTCGCGCGGATCAATTCCTGTATAATACATGACCGTGGACATGGTGGACGGCGTCGGATAAAAATCCTGTACCTGTTCCGGCATATAACCAATATCCCGCAAGTACTCCGCAAGCGCCACTGCCTCTTTCATCGTACTTCCCGGATGTGATGACATCAGATAGGGAACTACAAACTGATTCTTTCCCATTTTCTCATTCAATTTTTTATAACGGCGGATAAAACGCTCATAGACACTGTTTTCCGGTTTCCCCATCCTCATAAGCACAGGATCTGCGATATGTTCCGGTGCCACCTTAAGCTGTCCGCTGATGTGATGTTCTACAAGCTCTTTAAAAAATGTATCATCCGAATCCGCAAGCAGATAATCGAAGCGAATACCCGAACGTACAAAAACCTTTTTCACTCCCGGAAGCTCCCTTAACTTTCGCAAAAGCGCCAGGTAATCGCTATGATCCACATAGAGGTTCTGACAGGGCTTTGGGAAAAGGCACTGTTTGTTTTTGCATACACCACTTTTAAGCTGCTTCTTGCAGGAAGGATGTCTGAAATTAGCCGTCGGACCGCCCACATCATGGATATACCCCTTAAACTCCGGCAAGGATATGATTTTCTTTGCCTCCTCGATGATAGACTCATGACTTCGCACCTGTACCGTGCGTCCCTGATGAAAGGTAAGTGCGCAGAAATTACACCCGCCAAAGCACCCACGATTGCTGATCAAGGAAAATTTGATCTCGGAAATGGCCGGCACTCCGCCCGCCGCTTCATATGAAGGGTGATAATTTCTCATATAGGGAAATGCATAAATATCATCCATCTCCTGAACAGAGAGTGGAGACTGCGGAGGATTTTGCACCACAAAAACGCCGTGCGGATACTCCTCCACCAGCACTTTTCCCGTGAAAGGATCAGTATTGTCATACTGTATCTTGAAACTTTCAGCATAATAACGTTTTTGTTCCTTCATTTGTTCATAAGCCGGAAGCCTGATTTCATCATAAAACAGACTTTCATCCTGAGTTTTGTACACAGTTCCCTTTACAAAAGTAATGTCTGAGACCTTCAAGCCACTGTTTAACGCATCTGCGATCTCCACGATTGCTTTCTCTCCCATTCCATAGGAAATCAGGTTCGCACCGCTGTCAAGCAATATGGATCTCTTAAATGAATCCGACCAGTAATCATAATGCGCCATACGCCTCAGGCTCGCCTCAATCCCTCCGATAATTATCGGAACGTCTTTGTAGGTTTGGCGGATCAGATTGCCGTAAACTACAGTGGCATGATCCGGGCGTTTTCCCATCTCTCCCCCTGGTGTATAGGCATCCATCGACCGACGTTTTTTAGATACATAATAGTGATTAACCATAGAATCCATATTTCCGCCGCAGACCAAAAAAGCCAGACGCGGCTTACCGAGAATAGTAATACTCTCCGGATCTTTCCAATCCGGTTGGGAAATGATCCCCACTGAATAACCGTGCGACTCTAATATCCTGCTGATGATCGCATGACCAAAAGACGGATGATCTACGTAAGCATCTCCGATAACATAGACAAAATCAAGCTGTCTGATATTTTGTTTCTCTAAATCTTCTCTACAGATAGGGAGATAGTCAGACATTTTTCTTCCTCCGTTAGATAAAAATTTAAAACTCTATGCCCCCATTGCAACTATGAACATATTAATTGCAAATATCGTATAAAACATCCCCTGTTTTTAGTATTTTATATAAAACAAATCTTTAAGATACCACATTCAGCCTGCGCCCTTAGGGGGCTTGACTTCTTGGACTTTCAAAGTAAATTATATTCTTTTTGCGAAATAGTTTCAATGATTTTTATTCATTAGACAGCTAATGTTGCAACAACTGTCTAACGGCAGCTTCTAAAAAGCGTACAAAAAACTCCTGAATTAGAAGAACTCAGGAGTTTAATTTAATCTATGCAAATAGCATCTTTATTTCTTGGAATATTTAATTCATCCATTATCTTAGCAAATTCCTCAATTGAATTCTTATTATTTTTCAATATTAAATATTTTACACCTCTTTCAGCTAATTGATTACAATTTTGCTCACTTAACGTATCTGCTACAAATATGTCACTATCCCTCGCTATCGTTGCATCTGCGCTCTCAGGATTGCCTTTTCCCATTAATTTAACTTCTACTCGATACTCTTTTCCTTCAGACGAATACAGACGATAATCAACCTCTCGATCAAAAGCCTTAGCCTTATCCTTTATAAAGTGCTTGTTATTTCTATTCTTTTCGGGAACGCCCGTTCTATCACATAATTTATCAATTAAAGGTTTTTCTACCTTTTTTCCTATAGAACTCCAAGCTCCACCTCTAATTTGGATTTTTTTAGTTGCCAACGCATTTATAACCAGTAGGCTTTCCGCCAAAGACAAGTCAACTGTAACATTTTTATAACTAATTTTTATCGTAATCGCTAACCCATCCATGTAATCATTTTCTAATTCAGTTATCAATGAACTTAAATATTCAAAACTATTATTAGCGACATCAATTACAGTTTCTTTTGCGGCTGTTCCGTACATATTCGTTATAGTCTTTTTATTGATTCCTGCATAAACCGCAGCTTCTTCCGGAGAATAATTTCCAGAATTAATAAAATAATCGCTGTACCATTTCAAATCAATCTGTTTATCATTCATTTTTGCATCAACTATATTTTTGAAAAAATCAATAGTAAAATCAAAGAAAACAGCATTAATTGAATTAATAACCTCGTCTCTATAATCCTCTCCGTTTAAAAGTTTTTCTACTGTTTTTTCTATCACATCATCTTCGAACGTCATAATAGCCCTCCTCTTCCTCCATAATTAACCTTGCATATTCTTCACTTATTTCGCACATTATCGGAATTCTATTCATATTCTTAGCTACTTTTCCAAATGTTCCCGAACCAGCAAAAGGGTCCAAAACAACATCTTTCTCAAAAGAATAATACTTCAAAACCCTTCGACATAATTCTTCAGGAAAAACTGCCGGATGATTTTTGTCTGATTTTGGTGCTATATACCAACAATTTGTTGTATCTATTTCCTCATTTTCAAATTTATTATATTCTGTATAATCAGCAACATTTTTATCAAGCAAGAAATTACATTTTTTCCGATACACCATAATACTTTCAGTAATACAGTTTGGTTTATATGAAAGTGCTTTTCTAGTTTGCATATACCCTCCAACCCTATTAGGCACAGAAGGTTCAGGTTTAATCCATATTATGTCGTCCACATAGTAAAAGCCGGCTTCTTCAAGTATTCTATGAAAATCATATGGTATTGGATACCTTATACTTTCAAACTCTCTCCCCGGTCTTTTAGTAATAACCGGGGAAATGTTAACAATAAAAAATCTTCCATCTTCAATAACTCTATTGCATGCGCAAAATATATTCTTCATTTTACTCAAATACTCTTTGTATGAATAATAATCCGAA
>CAMHMG010000067.1 GCA_946186175.1 uncultured Clostridia bacterium
GCTTTCTGTTGCTATAATAGGAGCGGGCTCGTGTAATGATATTGACCTGGTTGAGATAGTTCAGCATTTTGACAAGGTGACACTTATTGATGTTGACGGGGATTCTATGTCTAAAGCGATAGAGTGGATGCCGGAAATGTTCAAGGAAAAGCTTACTTTATGTACGGAAAGCATTACCGGAATTACAGACAACGATCTTAAGAGGTTTTGCGATAACCTGATGGAAAAGGTAAGTGCTCATGAAAATGATATAACACAGGAAATGTATATTACATTTTTAAATGAGGAGCTTCATATTCTTGAATCAGAATTGTATAATAATGATGAGGAGCTTCAGGATAAAATTCTACCACTTGCGGGATATGATGTTGTGGTGTGTCTTGGAGTGCATAGCCAGTTGATGGCGGTCTTAAGCTACATGATAAAAGTATTCACTTATAATGTGTCTGAACAGTTGTTTCAGGGAGAATATATTTTCCTTGATAACGTGATGGACAGAGTAAAAGGAATGAACAACCAAGTTATACCGGTTGTTAATTCGGCAATACTTAAATGTTCAAGAGAAAAAGCAATTTTTGGTTGTGAGTATGACGAAAAGAACCCTGTTGAGGGCGCATATCAATGTATCAATGATATCAGGAGCAGAAATCTTAAGGTTTTAGAAACTCATTTGCATTGGAATTTTAACCCTGGACAAAATATAGAATATGATATGCTGATCCAGGTTGTGTGACGGTTAATATAGACAATTGCGAAACGCATTGAAAGGTGTATATGAGTTGTGCATTTTGTATAGCAGCCATAAGGCTATATAAAATGCACAACTCAAAAAAGAAAATATAGAGTTTCGCAATTGCCTGATTATAATAAAATTTAAAGGAGGAATATGGTAATGGCAGTTGTAGTAGTGACACAGGATAATTTTGAAACAGAGGTGCTTTCAAGCGATAAGCCTGTACTAGTTGATTTCTGGGCAAGCTGGTGCGGACCATGCAAGATGCTTTCACCGGTCGTGGATCAGATTGCTGAAGAGAATGACGCTGTTAAGGTTTGTAAGATCAATGTTGATGAACAACAGGAGCTTGCAATTAACTATAAGGTAATGTCCATCCCGACATTGATTGTTTTTAAGGATGGTGTTGAAGCTGACAGAAGTGTTGGTGTTAAACCTAAAGAAGAGATATTGGCTATGCTTTGATCAAGCTTCTTTGTAATACATTAATGTTTATCCGCATACATTGTATTAATAAGTGTATTGAGGATTACATTGAAGGCGTATATTGAAGAAAGGGCAGTTGAGATAGGTTCTTATATAATCGAATCTAATGCTACGGTAAGGCAGACTGCTAAGAAGTTTGGAGTCAGTAAAAGTACAGTTCACAAGGATGTTTCTGAGAGACTTAAAAGTATCAATCCTGCCATAGCGAAAGAAGTAAGGAAGGTCTTAGATATTAATAAGGCTGAACGTCATATACGTGGAGGATTGGCAACCAAAGAAAAATACTTGAAAAAATGAGCAAACCACCGGTCTGAGAACCGGTGGTTCTATTATATTATTTATTGGCAGGCTTCGGTTTCCCTGCAAAATACTGATTGTATTGTCTGGCCACCTTATTCATATTGCGTATTACTAGATAGTTTGCAACAAATGGTCCTATCAGTACAAAGGTACCAAAAAGCTTACAGATCAATGTCATGCTCGGTCCGGGCTTGATCTTTATTCCGATATCTGCTCCTGTAGTCTGTATGCGGTCAGCCAAATAGAAAAACCACACCCAGCGATATATTCCAAGAGTGATTATTGACAGGAATAAAACAAGAAAATAATTCTTTATTTTTTTCTCTTCTTGGTTCATTTCATTAAGATCTTTGGTAAGCTTATACCAAAAATATATACTGTATATTCCGAGCGTTGGTATGGAAAAAAGAATAAGCTTCCATAATCTACGGTCTTCCTGAATCATGATTCATATCCTCCTCTTGTCAAGAGCTTATATTTTATGCCAAGCCCTTAATCATAATTAAATATTAGTTTATCATAAATAGATATGGGTGTCAAAAGTACCTTTTCCACCCAATGATATACGTGTTGCTACATTACTTCGTAATTCCCGCAACTCTACAAATATACATATTAGTAAATGTCGGAATTAATCCTTTGTTTTGGGTGATTAATGTGGTATTATATACATATATGATATGGGAGTCAAAAGTATCTTTTGCCACCCAATGATATACGGGTTGCTTTGTGGAAGGTTGGTTTTTGTATATAGATGGAGTGGTGATTATGAGTTTATGGCATGAAGATGTGTTTTATATGAATTTCAAAGATCATGTTGTTAAACGGCATCAAACTGCCGAGATGCCGGTGTTTCATATTGATAATAGTGGTAATACTCAAAAGTTCAAGACAGAAGGCGATGATGAGTATATAGAGGACGCCAGCAAAGCGCTTGTGACAAGAACAGGAATTAAAGATTCCCAGAAAGCGGCTGATAGTAAGAAGACAGCTGAAACATCTGTCGCTAAGGCTGATAATTCGTCATTGAGCGAGGCGGAAGCAATTATGCAGAGAATCAATGCAGATCGAGAGAATCAACATTTGCAGGATATCGAGATTGCGAAAAGAAAGGCAGAAGAAGCAAAGCTTGCGGCGACAAAGGATGCTCTTAAGTCAGAAATTAATTCAAATGCTCAGAAGAAAAGCGGCTCTTCCAAGGACGAAGAACTCAGACGTGCGCAGGAGATAATAGACAGACTTAATCGTGAGGCTGCAGAGGATGAGGCGAAGAAACAGACTGAGCTTGATGCCGCTAAGGCACAGGCTGCAGAGAAATTTGGAGAATGATATATAGATGGGATGAGTGGATTTCAATATTGGTATATATTATGAGTATGCAGTTGATTCATATTCATAATATATACCATTTTAATATTCATTTTTTCTTAATAATTTGGATGCGTATTTCGTAATATTTTTTTGATATACTATGTATGACATGGAATATAATGATCATACTATACATCTTATTTTTATATATAGCAGGAGGCGTGACGTTGAATATTTTAGTATGTGATGATGATAAGGAAATAGTTGAAGCAATTACAATATATCTTAAGCAGGAGGGATATACTATTATTCCTGCCTATAATGGGCGACAGGCACTTGATATTTTGGAGAAGACAGAGATTCATTTAATTATTCTCGATATAATGATGCCGGAAATGGATGGCATGCATGCTCTGTATGAATTGAGAGAGACTAGCTCGATACCTGTCATTTTACTGTCTGCGAAATCTGAGGATATGGATAAGATTCTGGGATTAAATGTAGGAGCAGATGACTATGTGACCAAACCGTTTAATCCTTTAGAACTGGTTGCAAGAGTTAAGTCGCAGCTTAGAAGATATACATCGCTTGGCGGTATAGATAAAGAAAATGACAACATACTTGTCAATGGTGCTTTAGAGATGGACAGGGAGAAGAAACTCTTTAAAGTTGATGGAGAACCTATTAAGCTGACTCCGACAGAATATAATATTTTGGAATTGCTGATGGAGAATCCGGGGAAAGTATTTTCTTCTGCAGAGATATATGAAAAGATATGGGGGGAAGATGCTTATGCTACTGATAACATTGTATCCGTACATATAAGAAGGATCAGAGAGAAGATAGAGATCAACCCTAAGAACCCTGATTATTTAAAGGTTATGTGGGGCGTGGGTTATCATTTGGAAAAGAAGTAGAGAATTGCAGGAAGGAGCATATGAAGATGTCAGCAAAGCTGACGTGCATTCCTCAGCAAGAACGCCGGGAGTGTTCTTGAATTATTATGGAGAGTTGTATGGATAAAAAGGGCACAAATAATGAATTGAATAATGATGTTAAGTCTAAGGGTAGTTGGAAATATTCGATTAAAGGTAAAATTATTAGAAGAGTTTTCTGCCTGATGACTTATATGATCTTTGTTACATTTGTGGGTCTGGCAGGATTTGTTTTTTATGAGTTTGGTACTGAGATCATTACTAATAAGAATTATAATTTTTATGAATCTGACAGATTCAGAAACAGAGTGAGCGATGAAGCTTTGCTTGTTGCAGAATCTATTCATGATATAAGAAATAATGATCAGACCAGCACTTTTAAGATAATAGATGCTGATAAGAATATGATCAACACCTATAACCTCAGGGATTTGATGAGTGCCGAAATCTATACTGTTGACAGCCTCTCAAGCATAAAGCAGTTTCTCGTTGATTCCACTCCTCTTGATGGCAGTATTTATGATGAGCAATATGGATTAAAGCTTATCGAGGATAAAGGCATTGATTCTTATGATGACTGTTATCTGTTTTTTACACGTGAATCCTTTAAAAAATTATTTATACAAAACGGTGTACAAAATACCAACAATTGGTTGTCTGACAAGTTTTCTGAATCAGCATATTTTATTTATTTAGAGCCTGATATAATGTCGGTGATCAGGGAGAAAGCAAAATATCAGGACTTTAATAT
This sequence comes from uncultured Clostridia bacterium, assembly GCA_946186175.1. Lineage (GTDB taxonomy): Bacteria > Bacillota > Clostridia > Lachnospirales > Lachnospiraceae > CAG-590. The sequence goes on from CAMHMG010000067.1 coordinate 4,517, forward strand.
TACATTTGTGGATAGCACCAATGATATTTATAATATGTCTGATCAGAAATTTGCGGTATATGATCCTTCGCAGGATATTTACTATTCCTCATGGGATGATTATTTTATATCATTTACTCACTATATATACAAGTTGTCGGATATGTTTGTTGAGATTTGTAATCATCATGAAGCCAATGAGAATGTAAGCAATATTGTTTTCCCTGCTTTATGGAGTGAAAATTATCGTGATATCTGGGAGTTCGTATCATCCAAATATGATGGGATTGATAATCCGGAATATGAGATAGATCTAAGATCTCAAAGTGCCTTCGTTTATTATATGCTGCTTGATAATGAAGATAGTACGGTTTATTCAAATGTTGGAGGACTAAGAGATATATTAAAAGAAGACAATATCAATTCTTACGTTTTAGTACGTGAGTACTACGATGGTATGACCAGTAAGGTTGCCAATGCATACCAGGAGTTGTACGGATACGAGGATATTGTTGATACCTTGAATGAAATAGGCAACAATTGCGTTATGTATTTTGGAATAGATCCGTCAAGGCTTACGGCAGAGGATCAGAGTCTGGCTGCTTCTTATGTCTGGGCGTACAGAAAGATAGGCTGTCATATCTGGTTCATAATGATTGGAGCATTGGTATCATTTATCCTCTTAATAGTACAAGCAGTCTCCTTAATAAAGACCACAGGACGTATGAGCATAGAGGATAATAATATTATTCTTAATTGGTTTGATAAGTTTCATTTTGAAATATGGTTATTGATATATATAGGAGTGATAGTGTTATCTCTTCTGGTATCTCATTATGCGGTAACGTCTGTTATGCATTTTCATAATGTTACTAAATTCGGATATCGTTTAAGCTTATGGAATTTTGGGATTTTGATCAACGGTATTTTAAGTTCGGTAGTGTTTGGATTTTCATTTATGGAGCTTACGTTAAGTCTTGCCAGGAGAATAAAAGCATATAATATTAAATCAAGGCTGCTGATAAGAGAGCTGTATCATTGGCTCCAAAGAAAGAGCGGTGATCAGAGATTGAAGATATATGTATGGATATATGTAGTGCTTGAGGTATTGTTTGTAGTCTATATGTATAATAAATATCAGGTGACCTCTCCTGCTTTGATGATATTTTTTGCATTTATGTGGATTGTTGCATTATATGCTGTGGGCAAGTTTACGGCAGATATGAGACAATTAAGTGAAGAAATAGATAGAATAAGAGAGGGAGATTTCGATACAGAGGTCAAATTGCAATACAGTTCATCATTGTTTGATGACTTGGCGATAGGGATTAACCACGTTGGAGATGGACTAAAGGATGCAGTTGAGAAATCGCTTAAAGATGAGCGTGTTAAAACAGAACTTATAACTAATGTTTCACATGACTTGAAAACTCCGCTCACCTCTATCATTAATTATATTAATTTGTTAAAGACTGAGAAAATGCCGACGCCCGAGGCAGAACATTATATTGAAGTTCTGGAATCAAAGGCTCACAGATTATCACATCTTACCGAAGACCTTGTGGATGCAGCTAAGGTTACGTCGGGAAATGTTGAGCTTAATATGATGCCGTTATCATTTGATGAACTTGTAAAGCAGGCTCTTGGTGAGTTTGAAGAAAAATATGAGGAAAAAAATCTTGAAGCCGTAATAACGTATCCGGATAGGAACGAAAGTGAGACGTATAAGGTGATGGCTGACGGCAGGCGTTTATACCGTATATTGGAGAATGTGCTGCAGAATGCATATAAGTATTCTCTTGAAAATACCCGTATTTATATTGAGATGAAGAATGTTGGCGATCATGTGAAGTTTGTGACAAAGAATGTTTCAAAAGCGCCGCTTAACATAAGTGCTGAAGAACTTATGTTAAGATTTACAAGAGGAGACTCCTCAAGGGCTACGGAGGGGAGCGGACTTGGACTTTCCATTTCAAAGGATCTCACAAAACTGATGGGCGGCAGTTTTTCAATTGAGTTAGACGGAGATTTGTTCAAGGTTATAATTATATTTCCAAGAATAGCATAAGCGAGTGCTTTTTTGCGACTGTTTTTTTGCGACATGGATGGCGCAATTACGAAGCTTATGATATAATGGGTTCTACTTTTAATTATATATAAAGGAGAAAAACATGAAACAGAAACAGACAACGGGTTTGATAATAGCTGCTGTGATATTTGTTGTGGCCGGTGTGATCAGTGTATTGACCAATGCATTATCATCTAGGCTTACATCAAAAGAAGACAATGCTGCGAAGGGCTTAAACAGTATTATAGATCAGCTTTATGGCAGTGAGGATCTGGCACTTGCGGATATGCCGTCCACAGGCGATTTTATAGCTGTAGTGCCGGTTAAAGGAACTATTCAGGCAACACAGAGCACTAATGGAATATCTGCCACTACAGGAGATTATAATCACAAGCTTCTTATGGATTATGTGGATAAGCTTATAGATTCTGATAATAATAAAGGAATCATTTTAAAATTAGATACTCCGGGCGGTGCTGTATATCAGGCTGACGAGTTATATCTTAAACTTATGGAATATAAGGAAAAGACCGGAAGACCGATATGGGCTTATATGGAAAGTACCTGCTGTTCGGGCGGTGTGTATATAGCTTCCTCAGCAGATGAACAGTATGCGAACAGAAATACGACAACAGGCTCTATCGGAGTCATCATTTCAAGCTATGATCTGTCCAAGCTTTATGAGAAGATCGGAGTTAAGGAAGCCAATATAGTATCGGCTAAGAACAAGGATATGGGATCTATGGGCAAACCGATGACTGCGGAACAGAAAGCCATCTATCAGGCAATAGTGGATGAAGCATATGATCAGTTTGTTAGTATAGTAGCTAATGGAAGAAATATGTCGGTCGAGGATGTCAAGGCTCTTGCTGACGGAAGAATATATACTGCTTCTCAGGCGGTTGATAATGGACTGATCGACGGCATTAAAACAGAAGAAGAATTTGAGGACTACGTTAAGGAACAAAGTAATGTCAGCAAGTTCTATTCGCCTAAGAACACTGCCGGTTATCTGTCCCAGCTATTTGGATCAGTTGCTAAGACCAAAGAAAGGTCAGAGGCAGAGGTGCTTGTTGATTTGATCGATCGTATAGGAAGCGGGGTGCCGATGTATTATGCAAGACCTTATGGAGAATAGAGTGTGTGCAGGTTTTTTCCCCAGAATGGTAGCCTATATGATTGACAGTGTTATTGCATTTATTGTCGGAGGAATCATAAAGGCTCCATTTGGTTTGGCAGCGGGAGCCGGGATAACAGTGCTTAAGGCTAACTTTATCTTTCAGTATTCATTTGTAGATGTTGTCGGATATATCGGGATGGTGGCGTATTTTGTCCTTATGACGTATCTTGCACATACTACTCTTGGGAAGATGCTCCTAAGACTTCAGGTTGAAACCACAGACGGGGAATGGACATTTATTAATATACTATACAGGGAGACGGTTGGAAGATTTCTGTCGGGAATACTTTTTGTCGGATATTTTGCGATCCTGATTACCTCTAATAAGCAGGGTTTTCACGATATGCTGTGTGATACTATTGTGGTATATAAGGATATGGCAAGTACGGTTAGAAAAGTGTCTTTAAGAGCTATGCCGGCAGATGTCGGCGGACCTGTCGAGGCAGGGATGAATGGAGCTGCAATGCCCGGGACCGGTCCGATTGTTTCAATGCCGGTCAAAGAGGGAACAATAGAGGAACCGATAGAAGATTTCAATAGAACTGAATAAAAATAAAAATGTCGTCAATCCTATGGGTAGAATCCAAAGGATTGGGGGCATTTTTTAATGAATAGAAAAATAAAGATAAGTTTGATGATATTGATATGGAGTATTGTTGCTATACAAATGTTCGTCAATTACAGAGAGGATGAAAGGCATACTACAAGTACATTTTTTGTAATTGAAGATGAATAAAAAAATTTTTTTGATTTGCCATGGTTTGTCAAGGTGGGATGATAAGATTTGATCATCACCTACAGAAAGGATGGCAATCTGATATGGAAGAGAGAATTTATGAAGAAGAGGAATTGATGGTAGATAGCAGGCTGGAGGATATATATACATTTCTTGGGTTTATGACTGCAGTAGGATATATAGCATATCAGGTTTTTAACTGGCTTATGTATATCTGATGATGAGAAGGAGTTTTACGAGTGTTGGTATATAACTGATAACAAGTGTAGTTTTATGAACTTTCAAGTATCTGATAGTGAATACCGTTTTCGGACCTACTTGGCATATCTTGAAATTGTCTCGCATATAATGATGGATAGATAGAGATTATTCATTATAAGCAGGAGGCAGTATGGAATTTATTAAGAAGCAGATCACTAATTATACATGGAAAGTGAGAAATACAATGCAGTTTACACTCGATGACACGATCAATTTATCCGAAAATCTTTTAGATATGGAAAGACTTGTATTGGTTAAGGGTAATGTGATCATTGAGGATATTACTCCCATGATTGACAGATTTCAGGTGAAAGGAAATCTTTGTTATCAGATATTGTATGTGGCTGACGAGACGAGTGGTGCATTTGACAGCATTTCCGGGAAGGTGCCATTTGTGGAGTATATCAACGCAGATGGAACGAAGGAGACAGATTATGTAGAGGTACATGCCAGTCTTAATGACCTTACTGTAACTATGCTTCATTCAAGAAAGATCAGTCTTAAGGCTTTGATTGGAATTGATTATCAGGTGAAGGAGAAGGAGGAATTTGAGGCACTGACATCTATAGAAGATGCGGGAGACACGGAAGTACTTGATGGAATGATATCGATGATGAGTTTAAAGCTTCAGAATAAGAAGCCGTTATCTATAATTGAGCAGGTTGATATTCCTACTAACAAACCGGATATATATCAGGTCATATGGAAGAATATGACTGTGATCAACCCCCAGATCAAAGCATGTGACGGATATCTTCTTGTGAGCGGTACTCTCAGTATTTTTCTCATTTACAATGCAGAGGAACAGGATATGCCTGTGCAGTATTTTACTATGGAGCTACCTTTTGAAAAGCGTGTTGACGAGCAGATGTCAACGGCTGATATGATATCCGGAAGTCTGCTTAATCTTGACCAGTATCATATTACCGTGATTCCGGATGACAAAGGTAATGACAGACAGCTGGAGGTCTGCGCTGATTTCACTATTGAAACGAAACTATACGGACAGGAGGATACACAGCTTGTAAGGGATGCATATTCTACGGAAGTTATGATAGAACCTGAGTGGAAAGAGTTTTCACTGTTGCATCTTCTGATGAGAAATTGCGCCAAGGTAAGATTATCAGAAACAGTTGATATGCCTAAGAATAATTCAGTATTACAGGTATGCTATACAGAAGGATCGGTTTCTATCGATGAAACGAAGAAAACACCACAGGGAATATTTGTATCGGGAGTTATGGTATCTCAGGTTACATATCTTAACAAAGATGATAAGGGGGCGCTATCATCAACAACTTTTGATATTCCATTTGAGTGTGAGATTGAGGTTAATGGGATGAATAAGAATGTTACATATTCGATTGTTCCACGTATTGACCAGATTCAGTCGGTACAGATGTCAGATACCCAGCTTGAGATCAAGGGTGAAATATCATTAGAGGTGTTAGCATTTGCCAATGAGGAAGAGAAAGCAGTTCTTAACATGGTGGTTAAACCTATTGATAATGATGACAAGATGCAGCTTGCAAGTATAACTTGTTATATCGTAAGACCGGGCGATACACTATGGAACATAGCAAAACGATATTATACAACTGTAGACCGGATAAAGGAGATCAATGGCTTGGAAAAAGACATGATATATCCCGGAGATAAGCTGATAATATTGAAAGAGTAATCATAGTATCTTATCTATTCTAAGATCTGAGCGTCTGTTAAGGTCTATTAACTGACCATTAACTATAAGTGCAGGCTTTGAGGGAACTGCGGCGTTGGTAAGAATTATTTCACCGCGACTTCCGTCGCTTAACAATACGGTATTGTGAAGATACGTGTCTGCTATTCCTCGAAGGAAAGGAATCAGGAATGTTGGATCATACTTGGCATATCCTTCTTCTTCAAACATACGGATAACGTGGAAAGGACATATACCATCGCGATAACATCTGTTGGCGGTCATAGCTTCATATACGTCAACTATAGCGATTATCTTAGCGGTATATACAGTCTTGTCACCGGTTATTCCCGTTGGATAACCTGTTCCATCACATTTCTCGTGATGGAGCAGTGCTGCACGAGAGATATCCTCATCAACATTCTTTGATTGTAATAATCTGTATCCAAGTAAAGGATGGTTCTTGATTGTCTTGAATTCTTCTTCGGTAAGCTTTCCGGGCTTCTGAATGATCTCTTTGGGGATGAGTACCTTGCCGATATCATGAAGCATTCCTGCAACGGTTATTTTCTTGATCTTTTCCTCATCAAAATGAAGCCAGTGTCCGAGGATATTGGCAAGCAAAGCTACATTAAGTGAATGGGCATACGTAGAATCATCAAAATACCGAATATTACTTAAGATATCCATGAGCTGATAGGTGTTGGTAGCATGCTCCATTATCTCATTGGCAGATGAGAATAACTCGTCAACATTGACTTTCTCATTCTTCTTAGCTATGTCATTGAGTGAGTGTGTAAGTGTCTCGGTTTTCTCGTTGAATTCTTCCTCAAATCTCTTAAACACAGCACTCTGTCTTAACTTTTCTGAGTGAGAAAGAGAAGTTTTGGCCGGCTGTGGAGCCTCCTTGACCGGTTCCGGTTCACTTGATTCCTCCACATAAACCGCAACAGAGACAACAGAAGAGAAATGAAGAACATCAAGAACTTCTTTGTTGATTTCAGTATCTTTTTTGACAACAAGCTGGCTTCCCTTATACACATCTTCGGCTATCTTCATGCCAAGAGAAACCTTATGAATCATTATTTGTTTGACGATCATACCAAAGCTCTCCTTTATACTATCGACACTTATCTATATTATAAAAAAAATCCCAAATAAAGTCAATGTATTCTTGACCTTATAAATAATATGGGGTATCATGAAACCGGTGATGATAATATCATTTCTAAGTGCTATCAATTATATGTTTAGGAATGATGAGAATAACATATTTTTTAATGATAAGGAGTAAGATGATGGAGAAATTATTATTTACATCAGAATCTGTTACTGAGGGACATCCGGATAAGATATGTGATCAGATATCTGACGCCGTATTAGATGAGTTGATGAGACAGGATCCTAACAGCCGTGTGGCTTGTGAAACATCTATAACAACGGGACTTGTACTTGTTATGGGAGAGATTACCACTAATGCATATGTAGACATACAAAAGATAGTTAGGGAAACGATTAGAGAAATCGGTTATGATCATTCCGATTATGGTTTTGATTGTAATACATGCGGAGTGATCACTGCTATTGATGAGCAGAGTGCTGATATTGCAATGGGAGTAGACAAGGCATTAGAGGCTAAGGAAAACACAATGAGCGACGAGGATATTGAGGCAATAGGCGCAGGTGATCAGGGAATGATGTTCGGATTTGCATCTGATGAGACAGAAGAATATATGCCTTATCCTATCAGCCTTGCACATAAGCTTGCAAGGAGACTCACAGAAGTAAGGAAGAACGGAACACTTCCATATCTTCGCCCGGATGGAAAGACACAGGTATCTGTTGAATATGACGAAGAGGGCAAACCTGTAAGACTTGAGGCAGTGGTCCTTTCTACACAGCATGACGCTGATGTTTCGCAGGAACAGATTCACGAAGATATCAAGAGAGAGGTATTTGATGTGATTCTTCCTGAGGAGCTTGTAGATGATGATACTAAGTTCTTTATCAATCCAACCGGAAGATTTGTAATCGGAGGACCTAATGGTGATTCGGGACTTACGGGACGTAAGATCATTGTTGATACCTACGGCGGATATGCCCGCCATGGCGGTGGAGCATTTTCAGGAAAGGATTGTACAAAGGTGGATCGTTCTGCAGCCTATGCAGCAAGATATGTAGCAAAGAATATAGTTGCAGCAGGTCTTGCAAAGAAATGTGAGATTCAGCTTTCATATGCTATAGGTGTTGCAAGACCTACATCTGTCAGAGTTGATACCTTCGGAACCGGTAAGGTTGATGAGAGAAAGCTGGTAGAGATAGTAAGAGAGAATTTTGATCTTCGTCCGGCAGGCATAATCAAGATGTTAGATCTTCGCAGACCGATATATAAGCAGACAGCTGCTTATGGTCATTTTGGCAGACTTGATCTTGACCTTCCTTGGGAGAAACTCGATATGGTGGACAAGCTTAAGAGTTATCTGTAAAT
>CAMHMG010000068.1 GCA_946186175.1 uncultured Clostridia bacterium
GATAAATATATATGATAATAAAATATACATTTAAAGGTGCAAAATGTCAACCAATATATGGGATCAGGAGAGCATTTTTATCACAATTTCTGATAGAAATACGGATGCGCATGCAGCCAGTGCGACGGTGGTCAGACTCTTGTTTTTCAGGGCGAAGATGATAGCGATAAGCAGACCAATAGCAGCCGAGAGTAAATAGTCCGTTGCGTACAGGCACGCAGGTAGAGTCATTGCTGCAAGAACAGCATATGGTATATAGGTTAGAAATGATTTCACGTATCTGTTTTCTATTTTGCCCTTTATTGCTGCAAAAGGAATAGCTCGTATCAGGTAGGTTGAGCCTGCCATGATTGCAAGGTATATGAAAAATAGTTTTGTACTCATTGTTGATTGCTCCTTAGTATTACCTAGTCCGGTTATCAGCAGTATCATCATCGATCGGGAATAGGAATGCTCCGACAAATGCTGCTATTATTGCACATATGCTTATCGACAGACCTGCTGATACGTCTTTGAGTGTAGGTGTATATTTGAAAAGAAAACTTAAAACAAGTGCTATGATAACTGTGATTGTAACAGCGCGGTTATGTTTCATGTCGGGAACGACTATTGCCACGAACATTCCATATATGGCAAGCCCCAAAGCACTCATGACAGGGTGTGGCAGGATGTTGCCAAGCAATGCGCCTATAAGAGTTCCCATTGACCAGCCAAGATATGGCAGAACGCATAATCCTGCAAAGAAGGATCTGCTAACCTCTTTCTTTGAGCTTGCGACAGCGAATATCTCGTCTGTTATCATGAAGCCGAAGATAAAACGCCATATTCCTCTAAAACGCTCATTTACTTTCTGTGAAAGTGATATTGACATAAATGAATATCGGATATTGATAGTGCACTGTGATATCAGCATCTCAAGGTAGTGACCCGGAGAAGTCATCATGGATATTCCGGCAAACTGTCCGGCAGAGGTGACTGTAAGCATTGATATTAGCAGCGCTTCCCACCAGGTGAGCCCGTATTTGACTGCTATGATTCCGAAGGTAAATGAAACTGAGAGGTATCCAAGTCCTATGGGAAATCCGCTTTTTATTCCATCAGTAAAGTCTTTCATTAGTTTACTCCTGCTCGATCTTAAATTCAAATAATGCTAAATACAGTTGTATATCTTATATTAACAAGTAGTTTATGTCAATTATAAAGTCATTGAAAAAGGCAGTCCATACACTAAAAAGTCGGTGTTAAAAGTGTTGATATTATAAATAAATATAGTATACTTATTATTTAATAAGTAATGCTGCAAACAAAGGAGAGCCCTATGAATAGCAACATCAGGAGAATGGAATTGAGGAAAGTGGGACACATAATGAGCTGATGAAGATGGAAGGGTAAATGCACAATTCATATACACTTTTCAATTAGTTTCGCAATTACCTAATATAAATGGAGTTAGTGAGAGGAGATTTAGAAATGAGAAAGAAAATATTAAGCGTGATGCTTGTATCATTGATATTGTTATCAGGTTGTGGAACCGGAAGTTCAAAACCGGCAGGTGATGTCGGAACACAGCAGACTTCAGATGTAGAAGAACAAGGTGACTTAAAGAATAATTCAGACGAAGAGAAGCAGGATAATTCGCAGAATGAATCCGATACAGCTTCGAAAGAGACTGCCGAGGTCTCTACAGAACCGGTTATGGAGTTAAATGTCGAGGATAATATAATAGATGACAATAACCGTATGTATTATGAGGTGTTTGTATATGCATTTGACGACAGCGACGGGGATGGAATCGGAGATATAAAGGGACTTACCGAGAAGCTTGATTATATCAAAGATCTTGGCTGTAACGGAATCTGGCTTATGCCTGTCAATTCTTCAACCACCTATCACAAGTATGATGTTACGGATTACTATACGATTGACAAGGAATACGGGACTCTCGAGGATTTTCAGGAGTTTTTGAAGGAGTGTGACAGCCGCGGAATCAAGGTTATCATGGATCTTGTTCTAAATCACAGTTCATCTGAGCATCCATGGTTTAAAGAAGCAGCGGAGTATCTTAAGACACTGTCTGACGGTCAGGAGCCTGATCCGGCTGTATGTCCGTCGGTAGATTATTATTTCTTTACCAGAGAAGAGAAAAAGAAAGGTTATGCTAAGCTTGCCGGAACGGATTTTTACTATGAGGCTCAGTTCTGGGAGGGAATGCCGGATCTTAATCTCGGAAGTGAAGCTCTTCGCACTGAGATTGAAAAGATAATGTCCTACTGGCTTGATATGGGTGTGGGCGGTTTTCGATTAGATGCAGTGAAGGAGTACTACTCGGGAAGTGCCGATGATAATGTTGAGGTTATTTCATGGATCGTAGATTACTGTAAGAGTGTCAAAGAAGATGCCTATATCGTTGGCGAAGCATGGGACAGCAGGAATGTCATTGAGAAGTATTACGGAAGTGGAATAGACAGTCTGTTCAATTTCCCATTTGGTCAGAGCGAAGGAACCATATGTAAGGATATCAGAAAGGCAGGGGATGGCAAGAAAGGAAAGGCGTTAGCTGAAGATATTGTAAAATACCATGACATGATCCGCAATGTCAATGACAAGGCGACTGATGCCCCATTTTTAAGCAACCATGATGTGGGTCGTATATCCGGTTTCCTTATGCATGATCCTGATAAGATGAAGTTTGCCGAAGCGGTCAATATATTGATGTCAGGTAATTCGTTCTTGTATTACGGCGAGGAGCTTGGAATGGACGGTAGCGTGAAGGGCTCACCAGGCAAGGATGAGAACAAGCGCGCACCGATGTACTGGAATACCAGAGGTGATGACGGTATGGCAAAGGGTTCTCCTGATATGGACAAGGTGGAGCACAAGTTCGCCTCCTATGAGGAGCAGAAGGTGGATAATGAGTCCATTTACAACTATATCCGTAATGTGATCAAGATACGTAATGCATTTCCACAGATCGGACGTGGAGTAGAGACTGTTGCAGAGGAGATCACAGACGGCGATATTGTGGCACTCTGGAAGGAATATGATGGTGAGAAGGTCCTTCTCTTGATGAATAACAGTGATCAGGATAAGACTATCGAGATTCCGGAAATTGATGGCAGGAGATTAGAGCTTGCAGCCGGTCTTGGCATTAATGGAACAGAGCTTGAAGAAGCTGATGGGAGTGTGAAACTTACGGCATTTGGTGTGGCAGTGCTGAAATGAAAAAAGGTGATTGAAAAAAATAATTGACTTGTTAGCGTTTTACGGATATAATGGTAAATGTTAGTTAACCGCTTAACTAACGAAGCTGATCATTATTTATATTAATTTAAGGAAAGATTATGGTTAAAGGAGAAAAATACAGAATATCTATTATAACAGACAGGCTTGTCAGGCTGGAATATAACAGGCTGGGACAGTTTGTTGATGAGCCGACACAGGCTATAGTTAACAGAAATTTACCATCGGCAGAGTACACGGTTTCGGAAGCTGAAGGCAATCTTTTAATAGATACGGGGGCTCTGCTGATCAAGTATGATAAGAAGGAATTCAGTTCTCTGGGATTATCTATACATGTCAGAAGTACTGATAAAACATGGAATTACAGTGTTGTTTACGGTAACTCTGACAGGAATCTTTTTGGAACGGCCAGAACCCTGGATGGAGCTGACGGCTCTATTTGGCTCGATGAGGGAATATTTGGAGAAAATGGATTTGCTGTCCTTAATGACAGTGACAGTGCTGTTTACGTTGATGGTGAATTTGTCCACAGAGAATCTGAAGGGATAGACATCTACTTTTTTGGATATGGCAAGGAATACCGTGAAGGATTAAGAGATTATTTTGCCCTTACAGGTAATCCTCCGATGGTGCCAAGATATGCGCTTGGTAACTGGTGGAGCAGATTTTTCCCATATACTCAGGAAAGCTATAATGAGCTGTTGGACAGGCTTAAGGAAGAGAGTATTCCGCTGTCAGTGGCAGTTATTGACATGGACTGGCATCTTACTGAGGTGGATCAGAAGTATGGAACAGGATGGACAGGATATACATGGAATAAGGAGTTGTTCCCGGATTATCGCGGTTTTCTTAAAAGTCTTAAGGACAGGGGGCTTGCTGTGACTTTGAATCTTCATCCTGCCGATGGAATAAGGGGATTCGAGGAGCAGTACGATAAAGTGGCAGACCGACTTGGGCTTGATAAAGAATCCGAAGAAACTGCGGAGTTTGACTTTAGTAATAAGGTATTTCGGGATGCTTACTTTGAGGAAGTTATGCAGCCTTACGAAGATGACGGCGTAGACTTCTGGTGGATAGACTGGCAACAGGGAACCAAAGGAAAAAGAAGCAAGGTGGATCCTCTGTTTTTGCTGAATCATTATCACTTCAAAGATAGAGAGAGAGACGGCAACAGACCAATGATATTTTCCAGATATGCAGGAATCGGAAGCCACCGCTATCCGATAGGTTTTTCCGGAGACACAATAGCTACATGGAAGAGCCTTGCATTCCAGCCATACTTTACATCTACAGCATCTAATATTGGATATGGATTCTGGAGCCACGATATCGGCGGGCATATGCTGGGCGACAAGGATGAGGAGAGACTTATCCGCTGGATTCAGTTCGGCGTGTTCTCCCCTATAATGAGACTCCACAGCAGCAGCAGTGCTTTCTTTAACAAGGAGCCCTGGAACGTGTCGCAGCCTTACCGTAAGATAATGGGTGACTTTATGAGACTTCGTCACAGACTTATTCCGTATCTGTACACAATGAATTACCTCTCCTACAGTCAGGGTCAGATGCTGGTAGAACCTGTTTATTACAGGGTGGGAGATGATCCGGAAGCCTATAATATGTCAAATGAATACTTCTTTGGAAGCAGTCTTTTGGTAGGTGCCATCACTGAAAAGCAGGACGATGTATTAAAGCTTGCAAGAGTTAATATGCTAATTCCGGAAGGCCGATGGATGGACATATTTAACGGAAGAGTATATAATGGCAGACAGAAGAGAAATCTCTACAGGAAGGTATCGGAGATTCCGGTTTTAATACCTGCCGGAGGCATTGTGCCGCTCGCAGCAGGTGATGGTCACAATGGTGTCGATAATCCAAAGTCGCTGCAGATTCTGATCGGAGCCGGAGCTGATGGAAAGTTTACGCTTTATGAGGATGACGGAATAAGCACAGGTTACAAGAACGGTGAAGGTGTCACTACAGGATTTGCAGTAAGAACTCTTGCTGATGGTACGATTGAAGTAAGCATAGACAGCTCGAAAGGTGATACGTCGCTGATACCGGACAAAAGAGATTATGAGATCGTGTTATACGGCGTGGATGCAGATGACGAGGCGTGTCTTACATCTGAGGTTGAATATGATCCAAAGATGCATACTGTAAGAATGAAGGTGTCAGAAGTTTCAACAAAGGAAGAGGTGAAGCTTACATTTAACGGACTTATTCTTGCCCAAAACAATTATAGAGATGCAGCTTTTGATATACTTGAAAATACATGGTGTGATATAATTGTTAAGGAAAAGGCATACGACGCTGCAAAGCTCTCTTCTGACAGCAGCGAGTTTTACAGATGGTTAAATGAGAGTGATCTTGACGCTAGTCTTGCAGATGCGTTGAAAGAAGTACTTTGACCGGAGGAAGATATGAATTTAAAGGATATAGCGCAATTAGCGGGGGTAAGCTCTGCGACAGTTTCAAACGTAATGAACGGCAATTATCAGAAAGTCTCCGAGAAGACCAGGGAAAAGATTGAGAAGATTATTGCAGAGAATGGGTACAAACCTAACGCGATGGCAAGATCTCTGGCTAAGAATGAGAGCAGGATAATCGGTCTGGTGGTTCCTTATATTGGTCCGAAGGAGAACTTTCTGGACAATCCATACTATGCGCATATGATTGCGGAGCTTGAGAGATATGTCAGGAACAAGGATTATTATCTCATGTTAAGGTGTGTTGGTGACTGTAAAGAGGTTATTCCTCTTTTGTCCTCATGGAATGTTGACGGGGCATTTTTTCTGGGTGTTATGGAAAAAGAAGTGCCGGAGATAAAGTCAGCTCTTGATGTACCGGTGGTATTCATTGATACTTACACAAAAGAGAAAAAAGTGGTCAATGTAGGTATTGATGACTACAGAGGAGGATACCTTTCTGCGAGATATCTTCTTGGTAAAGGACACACTAAGATTGCACTTGCGACACCGGATTATAAAACGCCCGGTGTAATTAACGAAAGATACAGGGGATTTACCGATGCCTGTAAGGAAAGGGGAATTGAGCTTTCTGATAAGGACTGCTTCAGAACTGATACGGCTTTCCAGTCTGCAATCAAGGTCGGACAGGATATTGTTCTGTCGGGAAGAAGTTACACAGCTGTTGCGACTATGTCGGATATAGTAGCGTTGGGCGTAATCGAAGGACTTGGACAGTGCGGAGTACGGGTGCCTGATGAGATGTCAGTCATAGGATTTGACGATCTGCCGGAGAGCGAATCCATGGGATCAAAACTTACAACGATCAGACAGAACTTCAGCGAGAAGGCTGATATAGCCGGAGACTGGCTGTTCAAAATGTTAGGATCGGATGAGGATTTTGATGAGGATATTCATCTTCCTATAAGTGTTGTTGAGAGACATACAGTAAGGAGCATATAAGGCCCCGTCATTAAAGTTCCCCAATATGTGATAGCGTCATGCTTGTCGTGTATCTATGAATA
The DNA here is from genome assembly GCA_946186175.1 of uncultured Clostridia bacterium. GTDB lineage: Bacteria > Bacillota > Clostridia > Lachnospirales > Lachnospiraceae > CAG-590. The sequence continues at coordinate 6,731 of CAMHMG010000068.1, forward strand.
ATAGCTGAATAAATACGAAATAATATTTTAACGAGGACTTTGTCAACAAAAAGACAAGGTCCTCTTTTTTTGTTGAAAACATACAAAGACTATCAAAAATGATTATGAAAAATAGCAGAAAAGAAAAATTAAGTATTGACTTAAGCAGAGATACAATCTATACTCTAGTAAAGCGGTTAACTAATTAACGAAGCAATAAAATACGTAACATATAAAAATATAATAATCAAAGTTAAGTAAAACGCAAAACTAAAGGAGGAAACAAAAATGAAACTTAAAAAATTTTCAGCACTTGCACTTAGTTTAATGCTTGCTGTATCAGCAGTGGGATGTGGAGGAACTTCTTCAGGGAGTGGAGAAGAAGCGACAGCAAACAATGAAACACAGACAGAAGCAGCCGGTGATAATGCTTCATCAGGAGAGACAGAAGATGTAAAGCTTAAGATCTGGGTTCCGGAGGAGGAAGTTGATCTGACAGATCAGATGGTACAGACATTTGATGAAGCCCATGATGAATTCAATATCGAATATGAAATCGCAGTTGTAGGAATTGATGAGGCTCCTCAGGCACTCGAGACAGATGCAGATACTGCAGCAGATATCTTCTATACACCAAGTGGCGGAGTTGCTGATCTTGTATCAAAAGGACTTCTTCTCCCTATCACAAAGGATTTCGATACAATTGAATCAGATCTTCCGGATAGTGCTCTTGATGCAGTAACGATTGATGATCTTACATATGCAGTTCCATTTTCACCTAATACATTTTTCATGTATTACAACAAGGATCTCTACACAGAGGATGAGATCAAGAGTCTTGACACAATGATGGCTAAGGATCTTGGTGATGGAATGTATAACTTCAGTACACAGATAACTAACTCATGGTATATAGAGATGTTCTTTCTTGGAAACGGAAGCACTCTTTTCGGAGAAGATGGAACAGATCCTTCTGACTGTACATTCAATGATGCTAACGGACTTGCAGCAGCAGAGTACATCATCGACCTTGCAAAAAATCCTAAGTACATTGAGGATGCTGATGGAGTAGGTGGCTCAACATTCAAAGAAGGCAAGCTTGGAGCAGTTACTTCCGGAGCATGGAGCGCACCTGAGTTCAAAGAGGCACTTGGAGATAAGCTCGGAGCAGTAGCACTTCCAACAGCTAACATCGGGGGTTCTGACGTTCAGCTTTCTAACTTCGTCGATTTCAAGACTATAACTGTTAAATCTAACACAGAATATCCTCTTGCAGCTCAGCAGCTTGCTGTATATCTTGCAAACCAGGAAAACGCACTTACAAGATATGAGAAACAGGGCGACGTTCCTGTACTCAAATCTCTTGCAGAAAGTTCAGCTATCGCAGACGACTTCGTAGCTCAGGCACTTAACAACCAGGCAGCATTCGCAACTAACCAGCCAAGCATCCCTAAGATGGGTGATTACTGGGATCCTGCACAGGCACTTGGAGAAGGAATCTACAATGGTGAGATCACCAAGAATAATATACAGGAGAAGTTAGATTCACTTGTAGACAGCATTACAGGTACACTTACTGAATGATTTATAAGAGGTGAAAAGTTATGAAAGAATATAAGAATAGAAACCTGATAACTATTTTCACCAAAGGCGATATTTTTTCAAAGATATCCTATATAGTCTGTGGCGCATCGAACATGCGCCATGGACAGATCATTAAGGGACTGCTGTTCCTGTGTTTAGAGATCAGCTACATCTTTTTCATGATCACTAAGGGAGCAGGTATGTTACAAGCGCTTACTACACTTGGTGATAATCTACAGGGAATGCAGTTCAACGAAGAGATCGGAATATATGAAATGCATGCGGGCGACAACTCCATGTTAATTCTTCTATATGGTGTGGTTGCGCTGGTCATATCTCTATCCTTTATAGCAGTCTGGTACTTTTCAATTGTCTCCGGAGAGGCAGCCAGAAAAAGAGCAGCTGAAGGGAAGAAGAACAGAGGATTTATTGAGGATGTTAAGAGCCTTGCCAATGAGAACGTAAGATATCTTCTTTTGGCGATTCCTGTTATCGGACTATTAGTATTTACGGTAATGCCGCTTATATACATGATACTTATGGCATTTACCAATTATGATCAGGAGCACCAGCCGCCGGGAAATCTTTTTGACTGGGTTGGTATTAAGAATTTTATAACACTGCTTTCCACAGGTGACAGGCTGTCATCAACATTCTGGCCTGTGTTTGGATGGACATTGATCTGGTGTATCTTTGCCACATTCACATGTTACTTTGGCGGTATAATCCTTGCGATGATCATTAATTCAAAGGGTATTAGATTTAAGAAGGTATGGCGTACGATATTTATCTTTACCATGGCAATCCCTTCATTTATATCTTTACGAGTTGTAGCTACGATGCTTGGAGAAAAAGGAATCTTTAATGTGCTTTTGCAGAAATGGGGTTTCACCCAGACGGCGCTTCCTTTTCTTTCAAATGCGAATTGGGCAAGGGTATCTGTAATATTAGTTAATGTCTGGATAGGAGTTCCGGTAACGATGCTCATGGTAAGCGGAATACTGATGAATATTCCGGGAGAACTTTATGAGAGCGCTAAGATTGACGGAGCCGGCCCGATCACTATTTTCAGAAAGATAACATTCCCGTATATGTGGTTCGTCACAACTCCATATCTGATCTCTAATCTGATCAGTAACTTTAACAACTTCAATACCATTTATTTCCTAACCGGAGGCGAGCCTCACACACTGGATTATTACAAAGGTGCGGGTCAGACAGATCTGCTTGTTACATGGCTCTATAAGTTGACTAAGGACAGCAATGACTACAACCTTGCAGCGACCATTGGCATTATCATATTCGTAATTTCTGCGATATTTACACTGGTTACTTTTGACGGGTCAGGTTCTTTAAAGAATGAGGAGGGCTTCCAATGATGAAAAAGAATGTAATCGGACTTAATCTGAAATATCTTGATTATGCAGTGTGTGGTGTTTTTCTCATGGCAATTTCAGTATTTTTACCATATGCAGCATTATCTGATGGCAGGAAAAATCTTATTTCAGTAATGATAGATCTTATAAGATCGGCTAATGGACATGCGCTTAACCTGATGGTATATCTGACTGTTGCAGCATCATTTGTATCATTTGTTTTCGGAGTTATAAGCTTTAATGCCGCTTCGGTAAGGGTTGTTAAGGCCTGGCAGGCGGTACAGGCTTTTGCAACTGCCTTTTGGACATTCCTGTTATTTGCGAGTAAGACGATTCTGGAGTCTGCCGGTATAGCAGGGGAATTCATGAACAAACAGTTATCCTTCGGATTCTGGATTGCGCTTATTGTTTCATATACATCACTTGTATTGATCATGAGGATGACGAAGACAAATGTGGGATACATTATACTTACAATACTTGGCGTGATATGGATGTTCCCGATCCTGTGGATCTTACTTACTGCGCTTAGAGCAGAACAGGGATATTACGTTGGATACTTCATTCCGAAGAAACTGACTCTGCAAAACTTTGCTAATCTCTTCAGTAATAACAGTGTAATTCCATTTAAGAAATGGTGGCTTAACACCTTTATCGTAGCTACTGCGAGCTGTGTTATCAATACACTTATCATTCTTGCTACTTCATTTACACTCAGCAGAACAAGATTTGCAGGAAGAAAGGCTTTCATGAATGTGCTTATGATCATAGGTCTTTTTCCGGGATTTATGTCACTGATCGCAGTGTACAACATATTAAAGGGACTGGGACTTAATCAGTCGCTGCTGGCACTTATCGTTGTCGGTGCTGCCGGCGCTGCTATGGGATACCATGTGACCAAAGGATTTTTTGATACTATCCCTAAGGCGATCGACGAGGCGGCTATCATTGATGGTGCTACAAGACTTCAGATATTTAGCCATATAACACTTCCGCTCTCTAAGCCGATCATTGTATATACAGTACTTGGAAGCTTCCTTGCATCCTGGTCAGACTACATTTTCCCAAGTATGTTGTTTGGAGACAAGCAGAGCTCTTATACTGTAGCGGTAGGTCTTTACTGGCTTACAGACTTTAGAAGAATTGACAAATACTATACACAGTTTGCTGCAGGCGCAGTTATTGTTGCAGTGCCGATAGTGATCTTGTTCATATGGCTTCAGAGATACTATGTTGAAGGCCTGTCAGGTTCTGTGAAAGGTTGATTGGATTAGTTATGAACAATTGGATTGAAAGTATATATAGTGATACATCCATAGGATTTGTTGATAATCCCGCACCGTCCATCGGTAATAAGGTAACGATAACCATTCGTTTTCTCAATGATTCCTCCAAAAAATCAGTTTTTATTATGAAGATGGTTAACGGTGCGGAGAATTATGTGGAGATGCAAAAGACATCCCACAGATTAGGAAATCTTATTTATTATAAAGCAGAAGTAGAGGTTACAGAGCCTCGATTTGCATACCATTTCGTAATTGCCCGTGATGATGTAATATATTATTACACACAGGCAGGGGTGACAACTTATGTTCCTGACAACGCAGATGATTTTGTTTTGCTGGCTGATGATCATTGGCCTTGCTGGGTAAATGATGCTGTATTTTATCAGATATTTCCCGCTGCTTTTGGGGGTCTGTCGGGTGTCAGGGAACACATACCCTATCTAAAGAGATTAGGAGTGAATGCGATATATTTAAATCCTATATTTCGCGCTCCTTCTGATCACAAATATGATTGTGTTGACTATTTTCATGTGGATGAAAACTTTGGCGGTGATGAAGCTTTGGTTAAGCTTTCAAAGGAGCTGCATGAAAATGATATGAAACTTATACTGGACATTTCTATTAATCATACCGGGATTGAACACCCATGGGTCAAAGAAAAAAGACATTTCTACTTCAAAAAAAGAGGATGGCTCACTGGAAGGATGGGCAGGCTTTGACGGGCTTCCGATACTTGATTATCGAAATGAGGAACTTAGAGATATCATTTATCGAAGTGAGGACTCCGTGCTTCGCAAATGGCTCAAACCTCCGTATTGCATTGACGGATGGCGGTTCGACGTGGCTGATGTTTTTGCAAGACATGGGGATGTGCAGCTGGCAGATGAGGTGTGGAGAGAAGTATGTGATGCTATCAGAGAGGAAAATCACAAGGCTTTCATAATAGGCGAGCACTGGGGAAACTGTGATGAATATCTTCAGGGTGATCTCTGGAATACGCCGATGAATTATTACGGTTATGGCAGAATAATCAGGCGGTTTCTTGGACTTCCGGAACTCTTTGTATCAAGATGTGAGAAGCTTGCGAAAATACCATACCGTATGACCGCACATGATGTGGTCGAGAGAACGCGTGAGCATTACAGGCATTTACCGGGTGTGATAGCCAGGTCACAGATGAATCTCTTTGACAGCCATGATGTGCCAAGAATTCATAACTATGAAGACTTTGGACTTAACAAGGTCAGGATGGCGGTCATCTCAGAGCTTATGTGGACAGGTATTCCCTGTGTATACTATGGCGATGAAGTTGGAATAGACGGTTATACCCACCACGATTCAGGATTTAGATTCAATATGCCTAAGAAGCTTCCTGAAAAGACCGGTGATAATCCATATTATGATCTCTATAAATGGATGATAGACTTAAGAAGAAATGAACCTGCTTTCATTCATGGCGGCAGGAAGGTGGTCTACGCCGAAGGCTATATACTTGCGGTGGCAAGGTTTTTTGAAGACAGTGTGTACTTGGGAGTGCTCTCGATGGAAAAAGAGCCCAGACATATAGAGATATCATTGGAGTGCTTGGGAATTAATGATGTGGCACTGGATATCGAACCGGAATCGGGGGAACTGATTCGGGTAAATGATCATATTGAATTTATTGATACTAAGGTCTGACCATGGGAATCAGGAAGAGTATATATTAGTAAAAGGATCTCTACGGAGGTCCTTTTGATTTTATTTTGGTAAAGATTATCGACTCTTCATATTGCGGTTATAAGGGGGAAAATGTTATAATATATCTTATCGGAAGGAAAGGAATGTCAATCAAAGCGCAGACTTTACTTTCGCCCGATAAGATAGCGATAAAACGAAGTTTTAGAGC
>CAMHMG010000069.1 GCA_946186175.1 uncultured Clostridia bacterium
TCATCAATTCATCAGCTTCTCTAACGCATCCTTAGATATCCCTGTATATTCTATTATCTTCTGTATAGGCTCATTAGCTTTGATCATTCTTTCAACTATTGTATTCGTTATCTGATCACTCCCTTGTTTTATGCCTTGTTTCACGCCCTGTTTCATGCCCTGTTTCATGCCTTTTTGAAAACCCTTCTCAATACCCTCTTCTTCTATTGCATCTAATAACAAACACATTTTCTTACTCTCTCCTTTCTTGGATTCTTCCATGTCTTCATATTTCTGTCTGATTGTATAGAATCTTGAATCTCCACTTAGTGCATGTAAAAGATCCAATACGTGTTCTACATGCATCAGCTCATGATCATTATTCTTAAAATATTCCTTAATCTTAGCCTTGTCATTCCGAAGCGCCATATAGTCTGCGATTATACGAAAATCCGACTTGTACTTATCTCTTACCGTCTCCGGCTGGTCAGCGACAGAGATCACGCGAATCGGATAATCGTTGATCAACCGTTTCCAAAAGTCTGTCTTATCTTCCGGAATATCCAATATATCCATCAACTTAAGCGGTTTCTCCCACTTCTCATCACCAAAGTACAGTATAAATGTAGCCACAGGCATCAGCTTCTGATTTTCGTGCAATACCTTTGTATATGCTGAATTCTTATTCTTTCTGTTCTCTGCCGTTTTATCCTGTATCTGTTTCATGTATGCTGTATATGTATATCCCATATCCCGAACAGGCATGATACGGTTGATATCCTGCTGTGATTCACAGCCGATCAAAGCAATACACCCACCCAGATTATATACAAGCTTAAGAACATCCCTGATCTGTTTATGAAGCGTTCCGTCCAAGTCCTTATAACTGCTTACCGTAGGCATACTGCGTATGTCTTTCTCTGCTACCTCATTATCTCCATCAAACAGATTAACATTAACTATATCTGCAAATACATCTGCATCCTCTATAAGATTGTTCTCTGTAATATCTCGTTCCATATATAATAATCCTCCATAAATAATACAGTTTCAATCCAACTGTCAATTAACAGGAATCAAAACAACTTAATATATATGACAGACAACTGGTATCATCCATCTTTTATGGGGAAAATGTATTATCTAAAGGAACATATGCTAACATTAAAATAACATACACAGCAGGCAATGTCAATGTATTTTTTGACACTACCCACACTTTAAAGCTTATTTAATTTTAACAGAGTTATCAATTCTTGACTTTTTCAATAGCTTTTTATATTTATTATACTGTTTCTTCGGGCATTTAATGGTTGCTTTCTTCTTAATGCCCTTAAATGCATTCTTACCGATTGTAACACACTTTTAGCACTCTTTGTAACTGTTGCATTGTCATAAGTATGTAATTTTGCAGGTATCTCTTCCTGTGTATGTATCACAGTATTACATGCTTTTCAAACTGATAATTAAACACACCTCACAGAGCGTTGTTTATATAATAAAGCGGATTTTTCATATTTGCATATAAAAAAGAAGAGCATCATCCTGTGTTGGACGAAGATTGAAAGAAATCCAAAACAGGAAGATGCCTTCCACTTACTCATTATATTACATATATTGTAAAAAATCCAGTATAATTTTCAAATAATTTACAATTTTTTCAAATTTTTTATTATCTTTGATTATTTTTTAATTATCAATAAGTCAGAACGTTTATGGAGATATGCAACTTCATCATCATCACGTTTTGTGTACAGAACGTATTGATTTTTCTTATTGAATACTATTGATATTCTCTTAGTGAACAATCCGCTTTTATCTGATAGTTCGTCAATATAAATACTCGCACCACAATTGTTCAATATCTCATATGTCTGCATCATTCCTATTCCACTGCCGTTATCATCTGCATGAGTGGTTATCTTTTCAACACCGTATTTTAACAGTACATCTTTATCAAACTTTACTCCACTATCGTATATCTCAATTACATATTCTTTTTTCATTATTCCCATACGAACCAATATATCTTTTCCGTCATTATACTTAGTGGCTATAATGGCATTCTCGATAAGATCAGCAATCAATGTGGCAAGGTCCGCTTCACTAATAATCTTTTCCGTAATACCCGAAAGATCACTATCGACATCGGCTCTGAACGAGAAGTTTTCTTTCTTTGAACGCTCATACGTATATGACAATAAATAATCTACTCTTGTCACTCCGCACTTTGGCACCTCTTTTATTCCTTCTATGTCATCGCTATCCACCATCTCTTTCCATTCACTCTGCAGCTCTTTAATATCATTCATCAATCTGTTACCTTCGGTGATGAATTCTTTCATGTTAATCTCCTGTGCAGCTGCCAGCTCTGCAAGCGCAGGATTATCAGCATTAATTTCGATAAATGTGCTTACTCCCTCCAAATAATGCATTACCGCACCCTGAAGTGCCGGAATAAGCTTATAATTTTTGTGATTTAGCTTTTCCAATCTCTCCTTATCCTCTAGTAATCTCTTAATATACTCATTCTTTTCATCAAGCTCATCATTCAACGAATCAATGTTACGCAGGCTGAGACGTTCCAAATAATGGCGTGTAATCGAGGTTCGCCAATAAATGAAAAATATAATTGTAAAAAGTAAAACCCCTATAATAGCTATCATCTTTATTATAATTAAAGATCCACTATTCACAAACGGAATCAAAGAAATAACAACTATACTTACTATAATGATTGGTATATTTTCCGACTTATTCTTAAAGATAGGTATACCACCTTTAGTTCTTTTTACAAAAAATGGTAATTGCATAATTAACAATTGCATTAAACAAGCAGCTACCTGTCCATAATCAATTTGGGTTTCTTTATTCTTATAAAAAAATACACTTACCACCACTACAGATAAAACAAAAAGCATATAACTTATTGCAAGAGATATTATAAATACTATAAAATTTGTTATTTTATCCGTTTTTGTCACTAATACATCAAATAAATATATTGTTATCGCAAAAATAGGAAAAACGTTAATGGATATATTGTTTAACAACTTCACATAATAATAATCACAACAAAGTATTATACCAATATTTTTTATTACAAAATTCATATGCTTACCTCTAAAAATCACAAATAACAACAACAACCAATGTTCTTAACCAATTTATGACTTTCCCACATTCTATTAAATTTTATTTATCAAATTAAAAAGGGAGGGTTGTAATAATGTCGGATTTCGAAAGATGGTGGAGATACCTTAATAAGCTTTTATCAGGTCGCTAGACCACACTCTATCCCGAACAGTTAACCTGCTCGGGATATTCATTTTCCCAAATTTTTCATCCCATAACAATAAACTGTAAATCAATAATCTTTCTATCACATCTCCCCAACCTTGTTGGCATAATAATATATGAATTCTGTCAATGTTGGTGCTCCTCTTCTGGGATCAATACGGGCCTTATAATATTCCAACAGCGACTCTGTATCATTTACACGCCACGCTTTATTGATAGCGTTTTGCATCGCTCTTTCAACACTCGAATCAGATTTCTTATACTTTGAAGCTACCATTGTTATCAGGGATTTCTGTTCTCCATTTATAATGAGATATATAATATCGGTCAGATATTTATATCCTACCGCTTTAGGGCTTATCCCAATAAGATCAAGCTCATTACTGATAAGCCTCCTTATCTTCTTCTCTCTTTTATATGCAGAATCTTTAGCATCATAACCAGCGTCATCCTTCTTAATACTTCCCTGAATAGTATCTTTCATACTCTCAAGCATTCCAAGTACAGCCTTTTCTGAATAGTCTGACTTATGTTTGGAGAAATAATAATCAATACCTAATGAACGCACAAATTCCACAGTCATCCGGCTAGAGTTATTAGAAGTCACCACTATAAATGGTTTGTAATTAATATCCAATTTAGCCAGGTCTTCCAGGAAATCTATTCCGCTTCCTCTGCCATCATTAAGTTCTAAGTCCAGGATTACTGCATCAACCCTGTATTCTTTGATCAGTTCTATACCCTTTTGTGAATCATTGGTACATGCAACCACCTCAATTTTATCCATAGTTGAAGCACAATCTTCAAATGTTCTACATGCGTCCTTGTCATCTTCAATTATCAAAACACTTAATTCTCTCTCCATAACGCTGCTCCTTTGTAACCTAACTTTCCAACAAAAACCAACGAAAACCAACTTTTTACCGCACATTTCCACAACACAAACCAACTTATTTATGTCGAAAAATGTTGTATAGTAACTATATCTTGTTTATATTCCTGATATTGCTAATAAAGGGAAACCTATTGCGAATCAACCAATAATTTCGCAATCTAAGTTAAAGCAAGATGCCTTCATGAGAAGGTATTATTTACGCCTATTAATAATACCTCTCGCAATTTTAATAATCCATAGGGAGACATCCGTGCTGCAGAGTACAGATGTCTCTTCTCATTTCAAATACTTATAAAAACATACATATCATATGTATTAATTATGATTTACGAAATGCTTGTTTACGTATGTCTTATAACTTCAAAACGCTGAAGACTAACCGGCTCAGCGGATGAAATACCAGCCTTTTTCTTTGCTATTGCTATCTGCTCCTCAACAGTATCAATTGTATCTAAATTAGGTAACAATAGACCTCTACGATTTCCATTTGTAACAATCACACCATATTTTTTCACATCAAGCTCTGCCAAAGATGCGATATTTTCCGGCGGACTTAACACATCTACACTATATTCAAGGTGATCTAATTCATCCGGACTTACCGGTATAAATCTCGGATCGCTTGTTGAAGCGGCTATCGCGTTGTCTATTACCTCCTGTGCAACGTTATCTCTGACAGGAGATATAGTACCGATACAGCCTCTTAATCGTCCGTCTTTGTGCATTGATACAAATACTCCCGCTCTATTATTTTCGAGAATATCGATTAGCTCATCTGCGGAAGAATCCTCACCCTCTTTTTTAATGCTGTCCTTCACATCTTCATATACTATTTTTCTTCTATCTCTGATATAGGTCTCAACCGTTTTTCTGGCAAGTCTTACAATGATATCTTCTTTTGCTCTCTGTGCACTTCTTCTTATTTCTTCCTTATCCTCATATATTTTCAAAAAATTGCGATCGCTTCCATCTTCCGGCAGCACTTCGTAAGTGCACACGCCATAACCAACGCCAAAAGTCCCTTCGTGCGATAGTCTGTTAACCTTGACTGCAGTTTGATCAAGCGCACCTGCCATCATCACAAATGACCTGTGACCACATTCAGCCACCTTCTCTAAGAACAATTCATCAAAATCAAACAGCTCCCCAAAAGCAGCCCGTCCCATTACATCCATTATTCTTTCCTCATATACAGGACCATCAGGGACAAAACCGTAAGGTCCGTCAGGCTTTAATTTATGCGACAGATCGCCACTGGCAATATACACAACTCTTCGGTTGAGCTCTTTTGCAGTGCGTTTAATAAGAGTTCCTGGCTTATAATGTTCCGTGAGAGGAAGTCCGGACAGACCTATTCTTACCAGATCAAAATCAACATATTTTTTTGTAATAAAGTATAGAGGTATCATTGTTCCATGATCGAGATATGGTGATTTCTCTCCTCCTACGCCGGCATCAACATTCTCATTAGCTGCCAGGATACATAATTTCTTTACAAAGGCCTGATCATAGTCCGCTTCTATCCTCACTTCATCTGCTCCGAAATCAGCGAATGAACCCTCAGCTCTTTCTCCCGGAGAAAGGTGAAAATAGTCAGAGTACATAACACTATGCGGTGTTGAAACAACTATTGTATCAGGCTTCATGCAGGCTACCATATCTGCAACTTTCTCGTACGACTTAATTGTATCTGTAATTTCTATCTCTCTCCCATTTCCGATTTCAGGTATAATAACCGGAGGGTGAGGTACCATAAACGCTCCTACAATTCCCATATTAATCCTCCTAACAACCTTGTCTTTATATATCTACTCTTAGCAGGCCCGAGCTGGCGAGCCTTCAGGCGACAGATGAACTTATCATAGTCGTTTACGATGCGACAGGCATACCGGAAGGTGCATGAGCACCATTCCTGTCGCGTATATATGAAACATAGCTGAATAGATACATAATAACATATAATTAGAAATAGTAACTAATTTTTACATTGGGTATAACTTATTGTTAACATTAATCCATAACAAAGTTTACCCACGAAACTTTCAAACTTACACAACAAAATAATGCTTACTACCCTTTCACATTATATAGAAAAAGATCCTTGAAATGATAGTATCACTCCAAAGATCTATTCATAAACACCTACTAATCAATACCATTCTCAAGAAGCTTCTTCACTTCAAATAACGAGTCATACACCTGATCTGCCGCCTGCAAAGCTTCCTCATTAGGTTTAACAAGATCAACTACCATAACCGTATATAGTCCCGCTGCATGAGACGATATCACTCCGTTAATTGAATCCTCAATCCCGATAGCTTCTTCCGGATTAACTCCAAGTATCTGACAGGCATGTTCATATATATCCGGTGCCGGCTTCCCCTTCGCAACTATTCCACCATACATTATTCCATCAAAATAACTTATAAGTCCCGCACGTTTCAAATTCTTCTCCGCCCGCTCCTTATACGTAGAAGTTGCAAGACCAATGAGATAACCATGACTTTTAAGATAATTAAACAGTTCTCTTACTCCGGGTTTTAAGTCAAGTCCGTTTTCTGCAATATCTTCATCCATTCGGTTCATTGTAGCTTCTCGAAATACCATATAATCAAAATCTTCTCCAAAGTGCTCTTTCATAAGCAGCTCATTTCTATCCTTCGTGGCACCTGCTATCCGATCTAACAATGTTACCATAACCGACTCATCGAGATTGTACTCCTTTGCACTGAGCATCCAATGCTTTCTATATAACTTCTCCGAATCAAAAATAACACCATCCATATCAAACACAACTGCCTTTTTCATATTCATTCTCCTTTTGATTTACGCTGATCACCGTTATTATTCACCTGTCGGAAGCAATATATCCCTGCAGATATGATTACTATTCCAAGCAATGAGATCACTGTAATAATAAATGTATGCTTTCCCGGAGAATCCTCTCTATTAACAACACCCGGCATAGCGTTCGCCAATGCTCCTGGTTTGGTATATTGAAACTGTAATTCTGAGACTCCCCTGTTACCGGCCTTATCCACGCTATTGATCACAATATTATAAGTGCCACCTGTATTATACCTTAATTCTCGCAAAGATGCATCACCTTCTTTTCCATTTATTAATATTTTATCTATAGTATCATCTGAGTTTATCAGCTCCCATCTGACAACCCCCTCTTTATCTACTGTTTGCCCATCCATAACCCCATAAAATGCAATTTCCGGTGCAGTATTATCAATTATGAACTCTGCGCTTCTTTCCGCCATATGTCCCAACTCATCAGTCGCCTTTGCATTTAGGACATATTTACCTTCCTTTTCAATTTCCGAAACACCATCATACTCAATTCCATTTAACAGTAATTGATAATCCTTTAATGTAAGATCACTGACGCAAAGAGGTGCTTCCTTTTGCGGAGACAAAGTCTTATAGTATTTGCCATCATAGTTTTCAACGCCACTGATTATAGGTGCTTTCGAATCTATCAAAAATTGATAAGTCTTTACAGTTTTATTTCCGGCAGCATCTTTTGCCAGAACACTTAAATGATACATTCCATCCTCATTAAAGTTAAGATTCCGAACCGAATATTTATTGTAAAGGCTAACTTGAGGAATATCGAGTTTTCTTTCGTTATCATCCATGTCAGTTTTCACAGCTCTTAGCACAACTTTACTGTCTCGATAAAATTCTTCGTCTATTCCAATCTTCACCGACACCTTTCCATCATATAGTCCATATTGCTTAAACCCGGATACTTTAATATCAGGAGCTGTGGTGTCAACAATAAAATGAATCACTTCAACATCCGATTCATTCCCCGCCTTATCTTTAGCAGAAAATGTCACCTCATACTCACCGTCATCAGATATTATAATATTCCTTCTCTCCAACCTCTTACTATGTTCAAAAACCTGTGGTTCCTCGGTATACGTCTTGCCGTCTATCTTCCTTTTAATATCAATATGAGTATCAACGCTTTCGTAAAAATCATCTTCACACAACACACCTAATTTCACAACCTTATTGGCAACTGCATCATTTTTCACACCATAAAAAGCTATTTCCGGAAGAGTCTTATCTATAACAAAATGTATCTCCCCTGTAACCGATTCATTCCCTGCTCCATCTATTGCCTTTGCATAGACCTCATATGCACCCTCTTTAATAAACCGCAATTCATAACTATCACTATAATCCTTAGGTGTCGGCAATTCATACACATCATCATACACCACATTTTTAATTGATCTTTTAACATAATAAACCACCTTAGTTTCGGTATACGAAACATCACTTATACCAATATTTAGAAGGACATCCTCCTTGTGATAACTATTATCATAGGCCCCTGATATAGTAAGCTTTGGATCTTCTTTATCTATATATAATCTGCATTTTTTTCTGCTTTCATTGCCACAATTATCCGTAACACGCACCTCGATGGAATAGCCTGTATGCTTCTTAGCCGTTTTATCCATCTTGATCACACCTTCATAATAAGGCATGAGCTTATCAGGTTTTTCCTCCATTACCTTCTCCCCGACAACATATATGCTAAGTTTCTTGATACCGCATTCCCGTGTATTGACCTTTAAATTGATATTGACATCCCTGTTTGTCCATTTTTCGACAGCATTTTCTATATCCAGGCTAATCACCGGTTCATTTTTATTATAAATGATTCTGGCGCTCTTCTTCACTGAACTGTTACCAGCCTTATCATTAACAGTAACCTCAACATATCCGCTGCAATGACCCATACCGGCATCAAACAAAACATTAACAAGGCATCCATCCTCAACCTCCCTATCAACTGATAATTCTATAGAGGTATTGTCATTGCCCTCCTCAACAAAAACAGCTTTTACAGATTCCTTGTCAACACCTGAACAGGCATCACTTAAAGGAATCTTAATACCGATAGTTTCGGAGCAAAATATACATCCATAAATTTTTTTAATTTCCTTATCTCCGTTACTGTATGTATAATCTCCAATTACAGGACTCTCCTTATCTATGTATACACTCCCTTTATATTCCCCTATGTTACCTTCTATATCTGTAGCTGTAATCGTTACAGGTATGCCCTCCGGTGTTTTTGCAGTTTGAGTGACCGGTATTACAAATCCTTCCTCCCCATATTCAGTCAATGTCGTCTCTTCTTCCCCTACAGTATAAACAACTGTTGCAAGATCATTTTTCCCTGTTATCTTCACTTTAAGCTCTACATCGACTGTCGAATAACAAATCTCTAACTCCTTAATATCTTCACTATTCTCAACAAGACATTTATTCACGCTCTCATCTTCAATAGAAACATCAATTATCGGCTTGTTGTCTTCTTCAACCTGTGCCGGTTCACTGTTCTTATTTTCTGTAGTTCCCTCACCTGTATTTTCCACCTTACTATCCTTAGACTGTCCGCCTTCACTTATTTCATTTTCTGTATAAGCACACGGCTTTTCATGAATAATCTTAAGTTCATTATTGTTATTACTAATAACCAGTGTTCCTGCAATAAAAGCCAATGCAATCGCAAATAATCTTAAAATGTCTTTAATACAACCCTTTATATTGTTTTTCTTAAAATAGATAATTGAGTATATAAATGCTACGGCTGATAATACCATACCAACATAAAAAATCACATAATACATATCTTATCCTCCCAGTTCTTGTATTATTGGCATAAGCTTTACGCTAATGCGTTTCCATCTGTAGTCATCATTAATTCCATCCAATTCATTTCCTTTTTTATATAATTCACACAGTTTTTCTTTATCCCATTTTTCAACTTCCACGTTTTTCTTCTCCTCTAACTCACATAACAATGAAAGATGCCCAACATAAAATATCTTTGCATCTCTGCCATATTCGTTTTCTGCAAGTTCATAAACAGAACATGCCTCATCATATTTTAACAATTTGGCAAGCAGTTCTGCTTTCTTATAAAGTTTTGCCTTTCGATACTCGTACGCCTTAGAGCTCCCCATAATTACCCTCTCATCATTTGATACCATTTCGAGGAGCTTTTCACAATATATGTATGCATCACTGTAATACTTCATCCCCCGCTCTGTATCCGAATCAACACATTTGTCGCCTAAAGTCTCATATCCGCTAAGCATTCCCTGATAAAATGATACATAATATTCGGCATTAACTATCTCTTCTCTGTTCTCACCGAGAAATCTAAGACCTTCACCCGCATATCGAACAAGCTTCTCCACTCCATCTTCAACGTTTTCTCCATATCTTAACAAAACGTCGCATATCAGCACATAATTATTAAGTCTCTTCTCCAAATCATTAAGACCCTCTGTCTCCTTTTCAAACACTTCAAAATTATCGGACAGTTTTTTATAATCGACCTTTAAGCCGCTCAATGATTTTGCAATATTTAAATAAATCTCTGCATTCTGATATCCTTCTTTTTCAGCCTGTTCAAAATAATATATGCTTTTATCGTATTTTCCATCTACTCCAAAACACTCAAGCCCTACCTTCATAAAAAGCTCCGCTTTTTCCAATCCCTTTTCATGTTCTTTTTCAATATAATATGAAACCTTAGATATGCCATCCATTCGCTCATCAATATAATCTGTATATAATCTAAGCATCTCTATATACGCATCACTTCGATTGCCATCAACCTCACAAATTGCATAAGTATATTCTTCTATGGCTTTCTCATACTGTCCATTGATCACCTTCTCATAAGCCATTGTTAATGCATTTTCGTACTGCTCATCCTTAATATTTTTAATCCCCCTATAGCCATAATAAGATGCAAACGCAAAAAAGACTGACATCAATACATATGAAAAACAAACACAAATTTTTCGGATACATACACCTCTGTATTTTCTATCCGACTTTTCATAATTACACAGATCATCATAAACCTCATCGAATGATCCATATCTGTCTTCTCTACGGTACTGAATACATTTACTGATTATATTTCTTACACCGTCCGGAATAGTTTTTTCATATAAATCCGTATTCTTACAGTTATCAAGCAAAATCTTACCTGTGATCAAGGTGTACATTGTTGCCCCAAAGCTATATATATCCGATCTTTTATCAATATAGCCCTCTTTATACTCAGCATAGCAACCCATCTGTTCAGGCGAGGCATAGCCAACAGTTCCCATTACATAACCGGGCTTCTCTTCTCTATCGAACATCCTTTCAGAAATTCCGAAGTCTATAAGCCCTATACCTCCATCCTCTTTGAGAATAATATTAGATGGTTTCAGATCGAGATAAATGATGGGTGGATTGAGACCATGTAGATACATTAATACATCAGCTAAACTTTTCATCCACTCGACTACGATTCTGCAGTCCTGTGGACCTTCTTTTTTCAGAAGGTCATTTAATGCTACTCCTTCTATATAGTCCATAACAATAAATGTTGAATCATCTCTATAGAGAATATCCACAATTCTGGGCAATGCCGGATGATCACAGTTTTTTATTACATCCGTTTCGGCATCAAAACATTTTTGTCTCCTTCCACAAATGGTATCTTCATTTATCATCTCCTTTACAGCCCACCACTTGTCAAGGCGTATATCCCACACAAGATACACTATAGCCATGCCGCCTCTTCCGATCTCCTTGACAATCCTATATTTTTCACCCAAAACATCACCGACACACGCCACTTATACTAACTCCTTTCGTCTTTCTATCCTCTATTTAGGTAATTGCGAAACTCATTGAAAAGTGTGTATGAGTTGTGCATATTTCATATAGCATCCATTGTCAGACCTTGTCGAAGGCGTTGGTACTTACGTACCATTACGCCGTAGACAGAGCGAGATCCCCTCTCTCTTAGTGAATGCGCAGCATGAACTTATAAGTGAGATAGAAAATCTGTGATTTTCGTAATCGAACTTATGCAAAGCTGAGACAGGGGCATGCTCTGTGCTGCGTGTCTGTAATGGAGCTATATAATATGCACAACTCTAAAAAGAAAATATATAGTTTCGCAATTACCCACCCCACTATTTTTAGGCACAATAAAAGAGCCCCTTTAATAAGGAGCTCTTTTAATGAAGGAATCACTATATCTTAAATATAAATTCCTCATCGCCTAACACAATCTTACAATCATTCGTAAGCTGTTTGGTTTCACCATCTTCAACGCTTTCTCCATTGACAAATGTATGATTAGTAGACTTGTTATCCTTGATGAAATAATTACCGTCTTTACAGGTGATTATCGCATGAATCCTGCTTATCGCACCATTTCCTGTTATAGTATAATCAGCACTCATACCGGATTTACCAATCTTAAATACCTGTTTATTAATCATTATTCTCTCATCAGTATTAACGCGGATCAAATAAGGATTAACCTTAGGCAAAGTCGCTGCAGTATCTTTTTCTTTGGCATTATCTATCATTGTATCTTCTTTTTCCGAAGTATCTTCAGCTGCATCTTCTTTGTTGTCTTCCGTATCAGTCTTGGCTTCTACATCTGCATTGTCAGTTGTATCATTCTCAGATTTATTATCAGGTTCATCCTCTTTATTATCATCCTTCCGTTCATCTTTGGAGGTATCATCTTTAGAGGTGTCATCTTTATTCATTGAAAACAGACCACCAAGTTTCTTAA
>CAMHMG010000070.1 GCA_946186175.1 uncultured Clostridia bacterium
ATATTCAAGCATAACTGTGCGTCCGTCAGACAAACAGCTCGACAAACCCGAATTTGTTGAAAGAATAGTATTATAGGAGGATATTATGACTAAGTACATTTTTGTTACAGGAGGAGTCGTATCAGGACTCGGAAAAGGAATTACAGCTGCTTCGTTGGGACGTCTTTTAAAGGCAAGAGGTCTTAAGGTAGCGGCACAGAAATTAGACCCATATATCAATGTTGATCCGGGAACAATGAGCCCGTATCAGCATGGAGAGGTATATGTTACGGAGGATGGAGCAGAGACTGATCTTGATCTTGGACACTATGAGAGATTCATTGATGAGGACCTTAATAAATATTCTAATCTCACCTCAGGTAAGGTATATTGGAATGTTCTTAACAAAGAGAGGCGGGGAGAGTATCTTGGCTCAACGGTACAGGTTATTCCACATATTACAAACGAGATCAAAGAGTTCGTATACAGAGTGGGTAATGAGACTGATGCTGATATCGTTATAACTGAGATTGGAGGAACTATTGGGGATATCGAGTCACAGCCTTTTATTGAAGCAGTACGACAGATTTCCTTAGAGGTTGGCAAAGAAAACAGCCTATTCATACATGTTACTTTGGTGCCTTATCTGCATGGATCCGATGAACACAAATCAAAGCCTACGCAGCATTCGGTAAAAGAGCTTCGCGGAATGGGAGTAAGTCCTGACATCATTGTACTTAGATGTGATGAACCGCTAGAGGAATCTATATTTAAGAAGATATCAATGTTCTGTAATGTTAAGGAAGACTGCGTTATCGAGAACAGAACACTTCCTAATCTCTATCAGGCACCTCTTATGCTTGAGGAAGCACATTTATCTGAGGTTGTTTGTCGCGAGCTTAAAATTGATGCACCGGCACCGGATCTTATGGAGTGGAAGAACCTTGTCACAAACATAGTAAGCAGAAATCGCGATGTAACTATCGGTCTTGTTGGAAAGTACGTTCAGCTTCACGATGCATATCTTTCTGTTGCTGAGGCACTCAATCATGCGGGATTTGCGCTTAATGCACATGTTAATATTGAGTGGATCGATTCTGAGGAATTAAATGAAGACAATATAAATGATCGTCTGAAAGACCTTAAAGGAATAATAGTTCCGGGCGGTTTCGGAGACAGAGGAATTGAGGGGATGATACTTGCTGCAAAATACGCAAGAATCAACAATATTCCTTACTTTGGAATTTGTCTGGGTATGCAGATAGCAGTTATCGAATATGCAAGAAATGTTGCAGGGCTTAAAGGAGCATGTTCCGGAGAGTTCCATGATGCAACAGATACCAAGGTCATTGATTTCATGCCCGGTCAGTCTGATAACATTGATAAGGGTGGAACACTTCGTCTTGGTAGTTATCCTTGTCATATCACAGAGGGTACTCTTATGGAGAAATGTTATGGTAAGCTTGATATAAATGAGCGCCACAGACACAGATACGAGTTTAACAACGATTACAGAGATATTCTTACGGAAAAAGGTCTTGTTATATCAGGACTTTCACCGGATGGACGTCTCGTTGAGACCGTTGAGGTTAATGAGCATCCGTTCTATCTTGGAGTACAGTTCCATCCGGAATTTAAGTCAAGACCTAACCGCCCACATCCGATATTCAAGAAGTTTGTCGAGACAGCACTTAAACAATAATAGTGCCTGACTTGTGATTCTTTGTTGAGTATGATACATTATAGGAATGAAGTAAAGCCTAATAGATACTGAATGAATAATAATGTGGAGGTTGACATGGAGAATTATAATGACGACAACAACAGTTCTTTCTATGCAATGATATCCCGTATGAAATATATTAACAGATGGGCATTGATGAGAAATTCATATCCGGAAAACTTAAGTGAACATTCTTTGGAGGTGGGGATGATCGCACATGCATTGGCCCTTATTTCAAATAAGAAGTTTGGTAATGATCTAAATGCGGAGAGGGCGGCTATTATCGGAATGTACCATGACAGTACGGAGATAATAACAGGAGATATGCCGACTCCTATCAAATACTATAATAAAGAAACCAAAGATGCATATAAAAATGTCGAGAGACAGGCTGCGGAAGAATTGTTATCACTGTTGCCTGATTATATGAGAGAGGAATATGAATCGATATTCTTTAAGCATGAGGATGAAGAATATATATGGAAGCTTGTGAAAGCGGCCGACAGGATTTCTGCATATATTAAATGTATAGAGGAAGAGAAGACCGGTAATCGTGAGTTTGGAAGTGCTAAAGCGGCTGTATATGACAAGCTTACACAGATGGATTTGCCGGAGGTCAGAGTGTTTTTCCAGGAATTCATAGAGGGCTATAAGAAAACATTAGATGAACTTAGATAGAAAAAGCATAATAAAAAATAATGTAATCATAGACATTGTATTGGAAAAAAGGTATAATATAAATAATTAGGCAAAACACTATTGGGATTTTATATTATATGGAGGGTATGGTATGAAGAATATTTTGTTTGTTGCATCGGAAAGTGTTCCATTTATTAAAACCGGTGGGTTGGCAGATGTTGTTGGGGCATTGCCGAAGATGTTTCCTAAAGATCAATATGATGTCAGGGTTGTAATTCCTAACTATACTTGTATTCCATGGGAATACAGAGAGAAATTCCAGTATGTTCATCATTTTTATATGGATCTTGGTCAGAGATTCGAGAATGTCCACGTAGGAATTATGACATATGAACTGGATGGGATTACATATTACCTGATAGATAATGAATATTATTTCTCTGGATGGGCACCTTATGGAACAATAAGATTTGATATTGAGAAATTCACATTTTTCAGTAAGGCTGCACTTGCCATACTTCCGGTAATTAATTTCAAACCGGATGTTATTCACTGTCATGACTGGCAGGCAGGTCTTGTACCTGTATATCTTAGAACATTGTATCATGACAATCCGTTCTTTTATGGAACAAAGGTAATTATGACTATTCATAATCTTAAGTTCCAGGGTGTATGGGATGTTAAGACATTTAAGTATATTTCAGGACTTCCTGATTATGTCTTCACACCTGACCGCATGGAATTCTATAAGGATGGCAATATGCTTAAGGCGGGAATGGTATTTTCAGACTATATCACTACAGTTAGTGATACCTATGCCGGAGAGATACAGACTCCTGAATATGGTGAAGGCTTAGATGATATGCTAAGATACCACAATAATAAGCTTTGTGGAATTGTCAATGGTATAGATTATGATGTATATGATCCTAATAAGGATGATAAGATATTTAAGACATATAATATCAGGAGCTATAAGAAGGGAAAAGCTCAGAATAAGATCGAACTTCAGAAGGAGCTCGGTCTTCCGGTTGATGAAGGAAAGTATATGATCGGTATCATTTCCAGATTGACGGATCAGAAAGGCTTAGACCTTATTGATTGGGTTATGGAGGGAATTGTTGATCCGTATGTTCAATTTGTCGTAATCGGTACTGGTGAGCCTAAGTATGAGAATATGTTCAAGCATTACCAGTGGGTATATTCCGACAGAGTGTCAGCTAACATTTTCTATTCTGATGAGAGAGCTCACAAGTTATATGCAGCGGCTGACTCGATGCTTATGCCTTCAAGATTTGAGCCTTGTGGTCTGACACAGCTCATTTCATTAAGATATGGTACTGTTCCGATCGTCAGAGAAACAGGAGGACTTAAGGATACTGTTGTTCCTTATAATGAGTACGAAGGAACAGGAACGGGATTCTCATTTACCAATTACAACGCTGATGAAATGTTAAAGATAATCAACTATTCCAAGGAAGTATATTACGATCATAGAGATGAGTGGAATAAGATGGTCGTACGCGGAATGAAGGAAGACTTCTCTTGGAATAAATCTGCAGAGAAATATAAGAGATTGTACGATTTAGTTTTGGGATATTGATCGATATTATGACCGTAATGGAACGAAGATGAACACCTGGAGACGATAGTCGACATGATTTAAGTGTATGAAGTCAAACTGTTTTGTGCTTATGCAAAAAGCAGTTTGACTTTGTGATGTAAATCGTATATTATGAGAAGTACTTCGTACATTCTCATAATCTCGAAAACTTCGTTTTCTCGTTATCTTATCAGGTGAAAGTAAAGTCTGCGCTTCGCTTGACATTCCTTTCCTTCGGATAAGATATATCATTGTGTGACGAAAGATAAATAACTACAATAACAGTATAATAGATTAGAGGAGAATTAAAATGATCGACATCAAATTTTTACGTGAAAACCCTGAGGTGGTTAAACAGAACATCAAAAACAAATTTCAGGATGACAAGCTTCCTTTGGTAGATGAAGTTATTGAGCTTGATCAAAAGAGCAGAGAAGCCAAGGGAAAGGCTGATGCATTAAGGGCAGAGCGTAATAAGATTTCAAAGCAGATTGGTGCACTTATGGCGCAGGGTAAGAAGGAAGAGGCAGAGGAGACTAAGAAGCTTGTTACAGCAAAATCTGAGGAACTTGCTGCTTTAGAAGAGCAGGAGAAGGAATACGCTGAGAAGGTTAACAAGATAATGATGGTAATCCCCAATATTATAGATCCATCGGTTCCTATCGGTAAAGATGACAGTGAGAATGTTGAGATCGAGAAATTTGGTGAGCCGGTAGTACCTGATTTTGAAATTCCATATCATACTGAGATTATGGAGAAGTTTAATGGAATTGATCTTGACGCCGCAGGTAAGGTTGCCGGTAATGGATTTTATTATCTAATGGGTGATATTGCCAGACTTCATTCTGCAATAATCTCATATGCAAGAGATTTTATGATTGACAGAGGATTTACTTACTGTGTTCCACCATTTATGATCAGATCTAATGTAGTTACCGGTGTTATGAGCTTCGCAGAGATGGATGCCATGATGTATAAGATTGAAGGTGAGGATCTGTATCTTATCGGTACAAGTGAGCATTCAATGATTGGTAAATTCATAGACACTATAATTAAGGAGGATCAGCTTCCTAAGACATTGACAAGTTATTCACCTTGTTTCAGAAAAGAAAAAGGTGCACATGGTATAGAAGAGAGAGGCGTATATAGAATTCATCAGTTTGAGAAACAGGAGATGATAGTAGTATGTAAGCCTGAAGAAAGTCCTATGTGGTTTGAAAAGCTTTGGCAGAATACCGTTGATTTATTCAGAAGCCTTGATATTCCGGTTCGTACATTAGAGTGCTGTTCGGGAGATCTTGCAGATCTTAAGGTGAAATCTATTGATGTAGAGGCCTGGTCACCAAGACAGAAGAAGTACTTCGAGGTTGGAAGCTGTTCTAACTTGGGCGATGCGCAGGCGAGAAGACTCAAGATACGTGTGGATGGCGAGGATGGCAAGTATTTTGCACATACCCTTAACAATACGGTTGTTGCACCGCCTCGTATGCTTATTGCGTTCTTAGAGAATAATCTTAATGAAGACGGAACTGTTAATATACCGAAAGTCTTGCAGCCATATATGGGTGGCAAGGAAAGAATTGAGTAATTAATCTCAATAGAATCAAAAATAGCAAATGATAAAATCATTTGCTATTTTTGTTTTTGTCAGGAGCTGGAGGGCCGTCTCCTGTCTCCTTGAAATTGAAATAATTAAGAATATGTTTATACATTGTTTTGACTGCAGGTGCCATTAACTCCTCATTGATAGTACATATACCGATGGTTCTGTACTCGGGAGGATTAAGGTGATAGGTGTTGACGTCAAAATGGATGTTCTGCATTACCAACTGTGGCATTATACATAATCCAAGCTCTGCTGCAACCATAGCTATCTGACTTATATCATCTACCACATGACAGGTGGAATGAATTTCTAATTGATATTTTTTGAACAGATCCTGAATATCAGCATCTGTACTCTCTCTTTGGGAGATGAATTTCTTACCATTAAGTTCTGAAACTTCGATATAATCTTTGTGTTTGCTCTTGTAATTCTTTGGTGTTATTACAAACAGTTCATCCCGGTAAATTGGTGTTAGAGCAAGTTCCTTGCAACTGGATTCCGATAAGAACCCTATATCAACAACTCCGGTTTTGAGCCAGTTATATACATCATCATAGGTTCCCTGATATATTTTGATCTCGATATTTGGATGTAAGCTGGAGAATTCTGTAACAATATCGGGAATAAATGATGTGCAGACTGATGAGAAGGACCCAATCTTGACAGAACCGTGTGTCAGACCGTTAAATTCAGATATCGCCTGCTGCAGCTTTGCATCACTGTTAAGCACTGTCAATATATAAGGCTGAAGATTCTCACCATATCCGGTTAAAGTAATTCCATTTTTATTTCTGTTAAACAGTGGAAAGCCGAGTTCTTTCTCCATAGTCGAGATTGAATGGCTTATTGCTGATGGTGTAAGATTCATTACCTGAGCAGCCTTTTGAAAACTGCCTTGTTCCACGACTGTTTGAAAAATCTGATATGATAAAAGTGTCATATGATGACCTCCGGCATACAATAGATTTTGGGAGACAGAAGACTGTCTCCTTGTATCTTAATTTGTAATAAATATATTCTCAAGATCTTTCGATGTAAGAGTCATTAATTGCTCTGGAGAAGATATATTTTCTGTCAATAATCTATTAGCCTGAGCGGAAATGGCTGCATCAAGGAAGTTCCTCATATCTCTGGCATTTCCAAAATATTTGTCGGTATTTTCAACGTACCTTTCAAGTTCTGCTTTAAGAAAGTCAGTGGCATCAGAAGATAACTCATAGTCAAGTCCCTTGCAGAATCTGCAAAATACTGCAAATAATTCTTCGGTGTTATAGTCAGGGAAGTGTATCGTTTTTTGAAAACGGGATTTGAGTCCCGGGTTAGCTTCAATGAAATCTTCCATTTCTTTAGGATATCCGGCAACAATAACAATTAGGTCATCACGATTGTCTTCCATACCTTTGACTAAGGTGTCAATTGCTTCCTGACCGAAATCACCGTTGTTTCCCTCTGCTACAAGAGAATAAGCTTCATCGATAAACAGAACACCGCCTTTGGCGCGCTCAATAACTTCGCTGACTTTAATGGCAGTCTGCCCCATATATCCTGCAACCAGACCTGAACGGTCAACCTCAACCATATGTCCCTTTGATAAAATACCCAAAGAGCAGTATATCTGAGAGAGTAATCTGGCTACAGTAGTTTTACCTGTACCCGGATTACCGGTAAATACAAAATGTTTTGTAACAGGAGGTGCTTTGAGACCGTGCTGCTGCCTCATTTCAATTATTTTTAACAGATTGATAAGATTTCTGACCTCTTCTTTAACGCTTGTAAGACCGATAAGGCTGTCTAATTCATTAAGCAGAGAATCAAGATCATCGATTGTTTTATCTCCGCCTGATACGGTGCCAATAAACGGTATGTCGGATTCTTCTTTGACTGTATCTTCTTTGGTTTTTAATTTGAATGGAATACTGTCAGGTCGATTAGGCTTATTGCCGCCGCTTTTGACATAAGAACGGACATTGCTTTCGAGCATGAAACGGTATCTTGTAAGTTGATTGACTTCAATGTTGTCCATATGTTTACTGCTTGAAAGAAAATCTTCTCCGACAGCCTGAAAGACAAGAAGATAAAGATTCTTGAGATCGTAGTACTTACCCTGATGAATGATTTCTTCGTTATTTGCATAGTCCAAAAAAGGCTTCATAGATGCAGGCGGCGTGTTGAGAAAATCGTCTCTTATCATTTTACTGCGTACTGCAAACCCTTTCAGTGTTTCGTAGTCGAAAGTGTATCCTAAGGATTTGTTGATATAGCGAATCTCATCCTTGGCGATAACATGATCTGCCAAAGTAATAAAAATGAGAAAATCACGTAGATCTGCACGTAACATTTCTTTGACACTTTCGTTGCTTAAAGATGTTTTCATCATGTGTTTGTCAATTTGCTCTGCAATTTCCATGGCTGAATTAAAAATTATTTTTGTTTCATTATCCATTAGGGACTCCTTTATGTATATATTGTCATATCACATTATATGGGTGTCAAAAATATATTTTGCCACTCAACGATATAAGATAAATGAAATAATTCTCTGCCTGTTTCACGTCGCCTATCGGCTCCGTGTTTTCGTCTTCGTTCCACTACGGTCGGCGCAGAACCAATGTCCACCGGACATTGTGCGCCGCAAAAGTGCTGATTTACCATGCAAGCATGAAATCAACACCTTTGCTCACTTATTTCACGTCGCCTATCGGCTCCGTGTTTCGTTCGCAAAAGTGCTGATTTACCATGCAAGCATGAAATCAACACCTTTGCTCACTTATTTCATAATATCAGAAATATATAGTAATATCAATATTATAACTTGTAAAAATGTGTCTTGAAAATATGTATATATAATGGTAAAATATGCCTTGTTGATTTTTGATAGTAGAGGAAATATAAAGGAGAATCACTATGTCAGGACATTCAAAGTTTGCGAATATTAAGCACAAGAAAGAGAAAAATGATGCAGCAAAAGGAAAGATTTTTACTATAATCGGTCGCGAGATTGCGGTTGCTGTTAAAGAGGGAGGACCTGATCCTAATAACAACTCGAAATTGCGTGATGTTATCGCTAAAGCTAAGGCCAACAATATGCCTAATGATACGATTGAACGTGGTATCAAGAAAGCTGCGGGAGATGCTAATTCTGTTAATTATGTTTCTATTACATATGAAGGATACGGACCTAACGGAACAGCTATAATAGTTGATGCTCTTACAGATAATAAGAACAGAACAGCTTCTAATGTTAGAAATGCATTTACCAAGGGCGGTGGAAATGTCGGAACTACCGGATGTGTGTCTTTCATGTTTGACCAGAAGGGACAGATCATTATTGATAAAGAAGAATGTGACATGGATGCAGACGACCTTATGATGATCGCGCTTGATGCAGGAGCAGAGGACTTTGCAGAAGAAGAGGACAGCTTTGAAATCCTTACAGCACCGGATGATTTCTCGGCAGTAAGAGAAGCGCTTGAAGGACAGTCAATCCCTATGGCTTCTGCAGAGGTTACTATGGTACCTCAGAATTATGTTGAACTTACAAGTGATGAGGATATCAAGAAGATGAACAAGATACTTGATCTGCTTGACGAGGATGACGATGTTCAGGCAGTTTATCATAACTGGGATGAATAATTATTAAATGACTGATTAAGGCAGCGGGATCTAAGGTCCCGCTGTCTTTTCGGATATAATGATACAGAGGAAGACAGAAAATACAAAATGCGTGAAAAAGTAGCATGCTTAGATATACAATATATTAACTTGAAACATAAACTATGTTGGGATGATAAAAATGATTTTGAAGAATATTGATACAATTATATTTGATATGGACGGTACGGTACTTAATACATTGGATGATCTGACCGATTCGGTTAATTACGTTATGCACAGGTTCAATATGCCGACACATAGTACCGAGGATTATCGAAGGTATTTTGGCAACGGGATCCGGTATGCATTAAAATGTGCGGTACCTGAAGGAACATCGGATTCTGTGATTGATGAAATGCTGCCTGTTTTTAAGGAACATTATGATAAGCACTGCCTTGACAAGACAAGACCGTATGACGGGATTACAGAGCTTATGAGTGGGCTCAAAAAGAGGGGATACAAGATGGCTATTGTATCCAACAAGATTGATTCAGCGGTAAAGGAGCTTAACGACAGGTTTTTCTCTGAATATGTCGATGTGGCAATCGGAGAAAGAGAAGGAATTAAAAGAAAACCGGCACCTGATACAGTGAACGCTGCATTAAATGAGCTTGGAAGCGATAAAGAAACCTCAGTATATATCGGTGATTCCGAGGTGGATTATCAGACAGCGGTTAATTCGGGTATTCCCTGTATTTCGGTTCTTTGGGGATTTCGTGATAAAGATTTTCTTGTTGATGCAGGCGCAGAACTTTTTGCGGAAACACCAAAGGAGGTATTGGATATACTGATATAGCAGCGTAGGAGAAGTGCTTGCAATTATTGATGAAGATGTGGATTATGAGCTGCATGAATAGGGCACACCAATTTATAGTCTATTAACATAAGTCCTAATACAATATAGTAATTTAATACTTGAAAATGAAATAGTATAATGCTATAATACGACTGATTCGGAATTGAATTAAGAATTAGTCGTATTTTTGTGAAGGTGTGGTTATTGTGGAATATATTAAAAGAACGATTGAAGATGTGGTAGTTCTTTCATCGAAAACTTTCAAATGTGTACTTGTTACCGGCGCACGTCAGACCGGCAAGTCGACATTAATTAGACATTTATGCTCAGAAATAAAAGAGGTTTCATTTGATGATCCTTTTATTGAGGAGCAGGCAAAGGATAATCCGGAAATGTTCATGTCATTAAATGAGCCTCCTGTGTTTTTTGATGAGATTCAATATGTGCCTTCTTTGTTCAGATATATAAAGCAATCCTGTGATAATAATGAAGAGAAAGGATTGTTTTATCTTTCCGGTTCACAGCCCTTTAAACTTATGGAATCTGTATCTGATTCTCTTGCCGGACGGGCGGCGATTATTGAACTATCTCCCTTTTCGCTTAGGGAGATAATGAAGAGCAGTTTTGCGAGACCATTTCTTCCTACAATGGAATATGTCAAGGAGAGAAATAAGGAAGCGGTAAAGCCTGATAATATATGGAAAACTATACATCGGGGAGGATATCCTGAAATGCAGGATCCGGATATGGATTGGGCAATGTTTTTTTCAAGCTATGTAAAAACATATTTAGAACGAGATGTAAGAGAGTTGACTGCAGTTCAGGATTTGGATGCATTTCGCAGATTCATGGTAGCATGTGCTGCCAGAACAGGTCAGATGCTTAATTATTCCAATATAGCGGATGAAGTTGGCAAGGACGCTAATACAATTAAAAATTGGATTTCTATCTTGGAGGCATCTGGAATAGTATATATTTTGGAACCGTACTCCAATACTGCATTAAAACGGGTAATCAAAACACCCAAATTATATTTTAGGGATACGGGACTGGCTGCATATCTTACAAGATGGATTACTTACGAAACCTTAGCTGTTGGGGCAATGAGCGGTGCTTTTTTTGAAACATTTGTTATTTCCGAAATATTAAAAAGTTATTCCAACGTAGGTTTGGATTACAGATATTTTGTTTCGTATTATAGGGGAAAAGATAAGAAAAGGATAAAAAAAGATGGGATAGAATCATGGGAGGAAGCGGAAATAGATTTTATTATAGAGCAGGATGGGGTGTTGTATCCTATTGAAATAAAACAAAGTGATAAAGTAACTGCTGACATGACATCAGCATTTCAAGTGTTAGATAAAATTCCTGAAAAAAAGAGAGGGACAGGAGCGGTAGTGTGTATGTGTTCAATGCCGGGTGCCCTTAGAGAAAATGTGCTTCAAATCCCATATTGGTATATTTGATGTTATAAGCTGTAATACGTCAAGAGGCGGTATAAGTACTTTCAATTATTTCAAAAAAATATTCAATACCGAAGGATACGCTGTATCTGCTGGCGTGTACGGTATTTATTATCCAGGTCTATGTCAAATACCATCCCTGTCTTTTCCAGTATTTCATCATAATAAGTGAACTGGTAAGTGTTAGCATATATCGGAATGCAGTTGTAACTTTTCAGGGAGTTAATAATACGACCTACCGGAAAACTGTTATCAAGCTTTGCTTGTAAAAGCCTTATAAGAATCAGTGCGGTAAAACATGTTACAAAGTGTGCATGCTATGTAGGTTCAAATTGTGTATATAAGACAATTTCTATTGAAAAAGTGGAAAAAAGTTTATAGATATGTATATGCATAATAATCAATTGACATTCATATAATATAATGGTACAATATATTGTACAAATAATTGGACAATGAATGGAGGCGATTATAATGGTTGCAGTTAATTATTCAACAGTAAGAAATAATTTAAAAGATTATTTTGATAAAGCTACAGATCAACAGGAAACAGTAATTGTTACTAGAAAAGATGAGAAAAATATAGTAATTCTTAGCTTGGAAAGATTTAATCAGCTTGAAAAGATGGCACGTAATGCAGAGTATCTTGCTATGGTTGACAGAAGTTTAGCACAATTGCAGGCTGGTAAAGGTCAACAACATGATTTGATAGAGGAGAAAGATGATGAATAAGTTATGGTCAGACCGTGCATGGGATGATTATCTATACTGGCAGTCACAAGACAAGAAAACTCTAAAACGTATCAATCAGTTGGTTAAGGATATTGAGAGAAACGGCTTATCTGAAGGTATAGGGAAGCCTGAACCATTAAGACATAGAAAAGCATGGAGTAGAAGGATTGACGAAACCAACAGGCTTTTATATGATATGGATGCTGATGGTAATTTATGGATTATTGCGTGCAGAGGACATTATGAGGATTAATTATTGGGTATTCTAATATTAAAATTATATTGAAATATAAAAACGGTAGGTATGGTAAAGTATAGACCATATTTGAATAGTAATTTATAAAACGTCCGATATAATTCGGGCGTTTTTATTTTTGTATCAGCAAGAAAAATAAACCACCTGCTATGCAGGTGTGTTCCCAAA
>CAMHMG010000071.1 GCA_946186175.1 uncultured Clostridia bacterium
GCCATAATTGCTTCGATTTTGTAAAACAAAAGACTTTTTTCCTGTGAGCCAATAATCCATTCGTAATATTTATCAATTTGTTTATTTAAAAACCTACTATTAAGTTCTCTTTCTATTGTCTCGAAGGATAGAGGCAATACCATTTTCTTCAATTCCAAAATTGCAAATATAATGTTAAGAACATTATTCCCAATAATTGAAATAACAGTTTTTGCCAAGTTTTCCATATCAACTGTATTCTCTACTACACCGCTTTGCTCTAACAATATAACAACATCATCCGTATCCAAAGCCGGCATATTATGATATGTAATACTATTATTATCTTTCATCCAAGACGGATACCCATCATTTATAGGCTGCCCGACCAAAACAAAATAAAAATCATCTCCAATTTCCTCCGGTCTTGGTAACTGTGATAAAAATGAATTTCGTGCATCTTTTGATCTAGCTGCATGATCTAAACCATCTATAAAAAAATAACAAGGTCTTCCTATGCATTTTGCATATTCCGGCAGAAAATGAATTACCGTTTCCCGCATTTCAGAAGCAGACATAAATTGGTATATAAGCGGAAATTTTACAACAGATAATATATTATTCTCTTCAAATTTCTTCTTAAGCTGGACTAGGATACTTCTCCATAAAATATTTCCCAAATAAAAGCCTTCATCGTCACTATATGAACCATCTGCTTTATTTACAGGAAGATATGTGTAAAACCTAAAATCAACTATAGACTCTTTCATCTGTGATATATAACTTATAAAATTTGTTTTTCCACACCCCGGCAAGCCTTCCAAAAATATAATATGATTATCACTCTTTTTAATGCTATCTATAAAGGTCTCAGCGAATCGTTGTCTCGAAGGAAGTATCGGCTTTTCTGGGCATAGTTCATATGAAGGAATATCCGGCTCAGTATAACATAATGCTCCATATACATTTTCTCTTGTTATTTCCTGTTTTTCTCGTCTTGATGTTGCCCATATTTTCAATTTAGAAAGAAGGCTATTTAAGCAAAACTCTATCGCATCACTATTATCTGTCCCCAGTATTTCATTTATCTTCAAACGTATTTTTTCTTCCACATCAACAAGACACGACTCTTTTCTAAATGAGAAGATTTTAGTAAAACTCGCTGCCTCATTTGAATCTAACTTTTTCTCCAAATTTTTCTTATACCATTCAATAGCATTCTGCTCGTTGTGATTTGTTGAAGAATAATTATAATCATCCTGCAAGCACGGAAATACCTTGGAAATAAAGTCATCCATCGAACACTTTCCATCTGTTTTCTGCGTACCCCATTTTTTATTTGTTACAATTTGAATACCTTTAAAGTTGTAATTATCTTTATTATTCTTCCATTCTAAAGCCAACTCGTTCAGCAAAGACTTTTCTCCAGAAGAAAAAAAAGAATATGTAAAATTTGAATCCGTATCTGTATGTTTTACTTGAATATTTAAAATGCTTTTATCACTATAATTTACTACTACATCATCTAATGCTTGAAATTCAGTTGATTGCAGCACTACAGATTCAATAGATGAATCTTGTAACATATTCAAGCATTCTAATATTCCTATTTCCCATTCAAACCAATAAGGTGTACCAATTCCTGAGTTATACATGTTTCTCCTCAATTTTTTTCAAAGCAAAATCACATAATTGATAACAATACGTATCAACTTCTTCAGCAGTCATATTTATATGGTATCCATTTACAAGTGAATCAAACAAATAATTTACCTCTTCGTAGTAATCTTTGTTATAAAAATCAACTCCAAATAATTTATTTAGGCATCGTACCATTTGGGATAATTCTTTATAATTTACTGGAAGAACATAATCGATTTTGTCATCAATAATCTTCTTCATCAGCTTCTCATTTCCTACAATTTTTGAGGCTATGTTTATAAAACCACCACAATTTTCAAAAGCTTCCCAATCACACAAGAACTGCCAACGAATGAAAAACATGCTCCAAACCATCACTGGTTCGGTTTGTATATTATATGGCACCAATTCCTTCTTTAACTCATCTTCTAGGCAATTATAAGTTCCTTCAAGCAAAGCTATATCGTTTTTTCTCACATCAATTGGATAAAAAGCGCCTTTATCATCACACATTATGTAACCAATTATTCTGTAATATTTCTCAATAACACTTATAGCATCTCTAGTAAAAAAAACGGTTCCAACAACTAAATCATCATTAAAATTTGAGGTGTCCAATTTTCTAAAGCAACGCTTATAGTCATCGAAAACTGCTATTAAACACATGAGTTCACCTTTCTCCATAAAATATATTTGGTAAAGCGTCTATCTTAAAATAGGTTAATCAATACTTTTACAATAGTTTATTATATTTATTTTCATGCTATGCCGCCTGCTTATAGTGCATATAAATATGTTCGTATATAGCCTTCCGGTATACTTCCAGCCTATCGAACATACTATCAGGGATATCCTCATAAAGCACATTTCTAATCAGAATATCTACAGCAGCCCTTGTCTCTTGCTTATCGGTCCAGTGATCCAAACCTGAAATCCGCTCTTTGATCTTCTTCAAAAGGTCCTTTGACATTTTTTTTATCTTATCAATGTCACTCTTTGACAGATTATCCGAGAATAGCAGATCATAAATCGACAGTTCTTCATCACTGCTAAATCCCTCACGGACATATCTCTGTTCTTCTTCCGACATACTCTTTGCAAGATTCATCAGTTCCATAAAGGTCTTTTCAATCGTGTAACGATCCTGCTCAGCATTATAGGTCTCAATAATACCCATGTACCGATCATAATAGTCCACGCGTGACGGATTCACGGACATCATCTTAGACAGGTGTTCCTGCACCAGATCGTTCAAATCCTTAATCATCAGATTCTTTCTCTTTACTTTCGCAAACTCTGCCGCCAGCAAATCAAAATCAATCTGGCTGATATCAAATCTTCTGGATTCAACTAAACCATCACCTTCCTGATGTTCAATCTCCACATTTTCATTGATGATATTATTAATCTCCACCATCAGATCTGTAGTATCAATATGTTTTCTCTTCTTTTGCATCTCACGAAAGATTGCACATATTGCATCTGTTTGTTCTCGTACATCTTGTGTTATATCGTCACGATTAAGGTACTTAATTAATCTGTTAATCTCATTTGCATATGTATCAAAAGACTTCTTCATCTCAGCATCAGAGCACATTGCCTCTGCCCCATCCTTAAGCAAAGCCATCTTTTTGAAATTCTCTGCCTTAATCAAATCATCTAATTCAAAATCATTATCTGATAATAACTGCTTTGCATCTGCTGCAGCCCTTACGATCTGTCCAATCAGCTCATCCTTATCAACCGTCGGATCAATCTGAGTTTTTCCTTCCTTATTAGCCGTATAGTCATTAAGTGCCTTCTTCAGTGCACCTACAATTCCTATGTAATCAATAATGAGTCCATTGCTCTTACCCGCCGCCACACGGTTTGCCCTTGCTATCGTCTGCATTAGAGTATGTGCTTTCAGTGGTTTATCCAGATACAGGCATGAAAGAGTCTTTACATCAAAACCGGTCAGCCACATTGCACAGACAAATACAACACGGAAGTTGCTGTCAGAATCCTTGAACTCTTTATCCAGCTCCCTTTTCTCCATCTTTGTCCTATGTGGCAGGATATCCAAATCCCACTTCTTAAAAGTCTGAATCTCATTCTGCTCCTGGCTAATAACCACGCACATCTCAGTATCTTTCATCCATTTGAGCTTTCTAGTAAACTCCATTTGCTCTTGATCGGATGAAGTTGCAGCTATTCGCTGCTCCAAGGATTTAATTTCTTCATTCCAGTATTCTTGCACATAATTGTACATGCGAACACAGGTCACCTTATTAAGGCAGACAAACATGGCCTTACCCGTAGTCCACAGATCGCTATAATGCCCAACAAAATCCTTAGCAATAGCACGAAGTCGTGGTTCTGCCGTAAGAAGGTGAACTTCTTTTTCAAACTCATGCATAACCTTTTCAGCCTGCTCCGGATTCAAATCAGCCTCTTCTATAGCATCAAGAATCTTATCTGTTATATCCGGATTCTTGATTTCTTTTATCTTATCGCCACGATTCTCATAATAGAGTGGAACCGTAGCCTTATCCTCCACAGCACGCTTGAAATCATATACAGAGATATAACCACCGAATGTTCTTGCCGTGATCTCATTAGAAGACAGCAGCGGCGTTCCTGTAAATCCGATACGAGATGCAGTAGGAAGCAGCTTCTCAATATTATCTGCAAATATGCCATACTGACTACGATGGGCTTCATCTGAAATAATCAAAATATCGTGATCCGGATAAATCGGTGGCTCATCCGGCTTATTAAACTTCTGTATCAGTGTAAAGATAAAGCTCGGATTTCCCTTCAGCTTATTTACCAGGTCCGTTCCACTAGTAGCCACAAACTTCTTACCTTCCGTTTTACCAAGCAACCCACAAGCTTCATAGGTACCACATATCTGCTTATTCAGCTCATCACGGTCAGTCAGCACAACAATGGTCGGAGAACCTGGAAACTTCCTGCGAATCTTTTGTGACAAGAACAGCATCGAATAGCTCTTTCCGGATCCTTGGGTATGCCAGAAAACACCCAGCTTTCCCTCGCGTAGCTTTCTTTCCTCATAAGCCTTTACAGCTTCATTTACACCTAGGTATTGATGGTTCCTAGCCAGAATCTTTACAGTCTTTCCATCGGAATGATCATACAGGATAAAGTTTTCATACAGATCAAGGAAGTTCTCTTTCTTACAGATACCACGTAGCATAGTTTCAAGAGCAACACTTCCCTCATCATCCTCATGTAATCTCTTCCATTCATGGAAAAACTCATACTTACTGCCAAGTGTTCCGACCTTTGCTTCCATACCGTTTGAAAGCATCAGAAATGCATTGTAATAAAACAGGAACGGTATTGTATCTTGATAATCAGTATAGTTATCAGTGTAGGCATTCTGAACATCTACATCATTACGTTTAAGCTCGATAAATAATAGCGGAAGACCATTTACAAAGCCCACAATATCGGTGCGGCGACGATACAAATCACCGTGAATCTTAAGCTCCTTTACCGCAAGGAAATGATTATTATCAGGATTATTAAAATCGATTACAACAGCTTTCTTCTCTTCTGTCTTGCCATTAGGTTTCTTAACCTTCACCGGAATACCATCACGGATCATAAAGTATTTCTCTTCATTGATCTGCAAAAGAGATGCAGAAGACAAATATGATGAAAGCGTCTGCTGAGCCTCCACAACTTGTGCATCATTGATCCATGGATTCAGCTTCTTAAGAGCCTTATCAAAATATCTCCACAGAACGATTTCATGATAATCCTTCCTGCCAAGAGTACCGCTCTCACCTAACACTTCCTGATTATAAGCAAAGACGACATCCCACCCCAACTCATCATGCATAAGAGCAGCCGCACTGTCTTGAACTAAAACATTTTCAGAATATTCATATTTCATAAAGGATGCCCTCCTCGTAAACGATTTAAGGTTTATACTAACCTCACAGTTCTATTTCTCCAGACATCAGCTTTGGAAGCAAACGGTCTCGCGCTTCCGAAAGACGCATATTGACTAAACTCAAACCATATATTTTGTCGTATATCGAGGTGCAAAATGTCTGATACCTTTTTACAAGTTCTTCATCCGGATATAATATTTCTATCCTTTCAAACTTTGATTTATTAACATTTGTCATTGTAGCTCCATTACTACCAACTCCATCCAGTAATTCTTTAAGTCTTTTCATTGATGCGTACATATAATATAGATTACTCTGATCTTTTAATATTAAAGAATTAATCTGTTGATTGGTTTGGCAATCTGCCACTGCAATATTAACAAGTCCAACTGTAGCAATACACGACACCATTATAGAATTCTTTGGAATGAATTTATTACTTTGACTTGTTGCTCCTTGTTTTGACAGTGTTGTCTCGGTTACTATCGGAAATACAACACCATGCATATCAGGTATCTTTACAAATGGTATTCCTCCGCCATAATATTCTGATTTTGAGGTTGATGGTGTTTTCCCTGTTACAACTTCTCCAAAACTTGAAACTGGTCTAAATGACCACCCCTCTGGCACACCATCTACAATCTCCACATTCTCATGCCCAGGGAATTTAAGGTCAACAAACCATTCCTTATATAGCCTCTGTGCTGCTTCCTCTAGTAGTTTGATTTGTTTTTGGTTATTGTCTATGTACTTCTCATAACTAAACAACACATCTGCAATCTTTATTTGTGTTTCATAGTTAGGAACTTTCAGTGTATGCGAAGCTAATCTACCTTGGCTTAAGTTCTGTATATTTGCACCAACTGCTGTCCCTGACATTGCTCGTCTAAACAATTTACTCTTAAAATAATATGTAAAGAAAATCGGATTATACTCTTGTTTGTTTATCAACCTACAGCGTATACAGAATCCTGAATATGTTAATGGTATAGATACGTCGTCAATTAACATGCACCGACCAACCAATTCTTTATTTCCATTAGAACGTACAAAAACGATATCATCTTTTTCAAGATAATCATTTTGACGTACTATTTCTTTTTTCACTTCAGCCAACTCTTCATATGGAGGAAAAAACCTATTTCCAAAGTTCAAAACACCAATCAGTCTAATCCCCTTTGCATAAGCGGTCTTATCAAAATTAATCCCATTGCTGAATTCTGCAATATCTCCAAGTTTTACAATATTCCATTCCCTCATAGTCCCATCTCCTTCATATTTTTAGAGATGGTACCCATCAGCTGATTACTTTCCGATTGAAGCTTCAGCAGCTCTTCGTGGATCTCACCCATTCTCTCATGGAAATCCACACCATCATCCTCTATTGGAGCCACACCTACATATGCACCAGGAGTCAGTGACCAACCCTTCTCTTCTATTGATACCGCATCAGCTTCATCTGCTTTATTCTCTGTTGTTGTGTATGCGATCTTACAAAGCCCCGGTACATCCTGATACTCACCTTCGCCAAATTTCTCAAATAACCACACTGCTTCTTTTGCCACTGTAAGCTGTTCTTCTTGTTCTACTATTTTCTCATCATATCCTGCCTGTGTTTTTTTCTTATCCTTCTTATCAGCTTTTTTTACAGCTGCCTTCGCCTCATCACGAAGCTTTTGAATCTTTTCTTCCTGTTTAGTCTTTATCTCTTCAAAATCACCGTTACCAAGCACATCATGATACTCTTCAAGCAAAGCCTTGTAGTTATCAATATCACCACGATAGAGCCATACAATTGCATTCATATTCTTAAGCTGCCAATCACTCCACTCATTCAATGTACGATCCACAACTGTGAAGTAATTTCTAGCATCTATAAATAAAACCTTGTTTTTAAGTTCTTCCTTCTTGCCTTTATCAAAGAACCATAAGCTACACGGCAGACTCTTCGTGTA
Source organism: uncultured Clostridia bacterium (assembly GCA_946186175.1). GTDB lineage: Bacteria > Bacillota > Clostridia > Lachnospirales > Lachnospiraceae > CAG-590. The sequence goes on from CAMHMG010000071.1 coordinate 7,481, forward strand.
GAAGAAATTATTACCAACACTGATCATCACATCTACATGACCAGTCTTAACTAACTGCTCTCTGATATCTTTATCTTTTCCCTGGCTATCTGTAGCAGAAGAAGCCATAACAAATCCCGCTCTTCCAGTTACATTAAGATATGCATAGAAATATGAGATCCACAGATAGTTTGCATTGCCGATCTCATTTGACTTGTTCACGCCAGGAAGCCCAAAAGGAAGTCTTCCTGCATTCTGAGCCGCTTCAGCCTTTACCTTATCAACATTAAATGGCGGATTGGCCATCACATAATCACAGCATCCAGCTAGATTATGAGCATCATTATAAAAAGTATTAGCTTCATTACCAGACTTGATTACACCAGTCAAGCCATGAACCGCCATATTCATAAGACAGAGCTGAGCATTATACTCCACTTTCTCCTGCCCATAAAAAGTCATCGCCTTATTAGCCGACATCCCCTTGCTGTTTACAAAATCACCGGATTGAACAAACATACCCCCACTACCACAGGCAATGTCCGCAAGCACACCAGAAGTCGGTTCTAGAATATTCACAATCATTTTTACCAACGACTTAGGCGTAAAGAACACACCATCATCAGAAGCAACTACCGGAGCGAACTTACTTAGGAAATACTCATAGATGCGTCCGATCACATCACCGCCAACATCATCAAGAGCATTATTGTTAAAGATTCGAAGTAACTCCGCCAATAAATCATCAGCAAAATTCGTATATTCTTTTGGAAGAACACCAGCTAATTGTTCAGACTGTGCCTCAACCAATTCCATCGCATGATTAACAACTTCACCTAAGCTGTTCATCGGCTGACCACTTTCAGAAACAATATTGGCCGCCTTGATATCCTCCGGCAGATTAACCAGATAAGAATACTGTGCCTCCTTTGGAAGATAAAGTGCACTCTTTTCAGCAAAATCAGAAGCCTCTACAGGCATAACACGACCATTCCTGACCGGTCTGTTCTTAAGAATCTCATCCTCTACCTTCTTATATCTGCTATATGCATATCTAAGAAAAAGCAAGCCCAACACTGGCATACAGTACTGTTGAGAAGTCAGCTTGGATCCTTGACGTAATAAATCCGCAGCTTCCCAAAGGTCTGCCTCCAACTTTTTAATGCTCTTGTTGTCCATTGTCTTTCCTCCAATCGTTTATCTCAGTGGAGCTTTTACTCCATCATTATCTATTCTTTATGCCATTCTAAAAACGGACTCATTCAGTTATTGTCTTATCTTTTATATGATACGCAATCCCTCTTTTCACACAAAAGTCTATAATCTCCTGAGCTTTTTCGTTGTAGAATTGTTTATGTGCCGGATACCCCCGCGTGACATCAGTGCAGTAATTTGTTCTTCCAAAGATTATTTTATCCGTAAACGACACCATATTAAGAATACTCTCAAGATCCTGCCGAATCAGATTTGGAGTTGGGTATGGCTCAATGCTCACCCAGGTTTTACATCCAGAATCATGTAATGCCTTTAATGCATCAACTCTACCTGCGTATGATGCTGCACCGGGTTCCATTCTTTTGCGGTATTCCTCATCAAGAGAAATGAGCGTGATTCCATACTCATTCTCGCAGTATAAATCTTTGAGTTCTATAGGGAGCAGTCCTTTTGTTAAAACGCAGCATTTTATTTGATCGGCATTAAGCCTCCTAATAGCCGCAATACTCATTTGCTGTATTTCCGAATAACCATACATAAAAGGATCGGTCGTAAAGCAAAGCTGAACTGACTGGATTTTTTCTTTTAATTTGGGAATCTCTTTTTCAAGAAGTTCAAGCGTATTGGATACAAGGAAAGGCCTACACCACTCTTCGTATACCTTAACTTGACCAAAGCGCTTTTTAAGCAAAAAAGCATAACATGGATATTTACAACCATGTGAACATCCGAGCACATGATTCATGGTATAATCACCGTACTCAACCCCTGTCTGATATAACATGCTCTTCCGCTCTATATATCCTGCAACTTTCATTATTTCACCCACTTTACTGATACGGTTTTTCCGTGTCCCTCAGTCATAAAGGTTGATGGCTTTCCTTTAGCAGTCTGACTAGGATTTCTAATTACTTCAATCCGTCGATCTTTCTCAAGCTTCTTCAGAACTTTAGCAATATCTCCCGACTTGCAAATAGCGCCATATCTCACAAAGAATACTGCCTGTGACACCGTAAGAGAAACCCATCTGTTGCACTGAGAGAAATGTTCGATAACATAATCTGTAATCCTATCTTCATCTACGATTTGATTATTAAAATCCTCCTGAAAAAGAGTAAGCTGTCCTCTGTTTTGAATATTCTTCAGTAATTCCCAACGGTTGCAGATATTGTCCGCCATCAAAACACAGCCAGAAGGATGGTTTGTCGCATGAATCATTCGATACTTAGGATGCCGGTTTTGCTGAATACGTATCGGCATGTTCAAAACATATTTATAACTCTCGCTCAAGCGCTGGCAATACTGTTGTGAGAAGTACTCTTCGGCTTTATAACCATCAATCTCACCATTCTTATACCTAGTAATGATATTTTTCCAATATTCACCACCAGCAATACGATTTAATGCCTCTATTGACTTGTCTGTCGAATCTAAAACCGTAGGATCATATTCAATAAGATCATCAAAGAAACTACCGTCGTCAATTTTGAACTTCGTACCCATAGCATTACATGCTTCTCTTATAAAGCCAAACGAATTCATGTTTATAAGTAGTTCTATCGTATTAAATTGCCCATTGGCAAATTGATCAAACCTTGTGCAATCAAGATTTTTTATTCCGTATGGATCAATATACAAAAAAACATTACAACCTGTTCTAGTCTTTAAAAGATTTTCGATTGTATCTTCATATTTCCCTGAAACAATCTTTATACCTTTGTAATCGCTCAAATTCTTCTCCAACTCTGATGCGTAGTTTAAATCAATAAACGCAGCACCAATCTGAGCATTTCCTTCCAACTTTGTAGAAGCAAGTCCCTGTTGAAAAATATCTAATGCTATAAGAGGTGATCCGGGATTGCCATCATCAAACTTCCCCTTTCCGGCAAAGCAGTCAACATATGCTAAAGGCTTACGAGTATGTATAATTTTAGCTACATAAGGCTTCAAGTAGCAACCAAGTAACTCGTCTTTGACTTTTGACCATGGTTTCTTTTCCACAAAAAAATCATCATTCTTTTTTGCCATTTTTTTCACCTCTTTGTAAATACTTTAAAACATACATAACATAATAATTCCTTCGTCTTCCCAGGAATAATTATAGTTATGCTAATAGTAATAACTACTCATCGTTCTTATATTTGCGAATATGAATAATACTATTTTACAACAGCCCACCTTCCACTTATGTAGCAATTTCATCATCCGTTTTTTGTGAATTATTTATCAATATCCCTACTATTCCTTTATTTCCCAATGTCCGCTATATCCACTTCCAACATAGGTTACATTAACTATTTTTTTAATTTCTCACTCAATTGTTTTTTATCATATTCCGTTGTCTCGCCAATTAATTCCTTTATATTCATAATGTCTGTCCTTAAAATGTCTTAAACCTACTTCTTATTTTGTGCCATTTCTCTGCATATTCTGCCGAAGTTAAATAATCCATCCCTTTTTCTACCAAAAATGTGTACCTTGCCCCACTTGTATTATATTCTATTGAACGAATACTTTCAATATAATAAAAAGCCATTCTATCTTACTAAGTAAAAAGCAGATAAGATGAGCTTATCCATCGCCTTCTCCAAAGGATGTATATGTTGACTCTTATGAATTCTATCAATATACCTAACACTAACAAAGCTTTTCAGTTTTATTTATATATTTTTTTACCGTCATTTCAGCAATATATACTGACATTTATACCGACACTTTTTCTTTTATATGCGTTTTCAATGAATCTAAATAAATCATGTAGTATGTTAACCCATTTTATAGTATAATCAATTCATTACTTGACAAAGGAGCAATATATTTACATGCTTACATTTATAGATGAAAGTGGATACCCTCGCCCTACAGATTCAACCAAGAATCCTATCCTGCTTGGTGTCTGTATCCATGAGAATGATATTAAACCGATCACAAATCAAATATACAAATTAAAAGATTCTATTTATGGAAAACAGGACGAAATAAAGTCTACAAAACTTATTCGTGAAGCGACCATTACCAAGAATCGAACAAATAATAAAGCATATGTTGAAGGCATGGTAGACATTATTGCCTCTTATGACGCTGCTATTTTTGCCGTAATTATGGACAAGCCAGATGAACCAATTATTGTTCCAGAACATCATCTTCCGAAGCAGTATTACCTTCTTTTAAAAAAAGTTGAGTTTTACTGTAATCATCATCACTATGGCAAAGCAATGATGATATTTGATGAGGTACATGAGGATGCTGACCGAAAAATTGCTGAGGCAATTACAGGTTTTCTGTTCAAAACGAAGTTTGGGCGTTCTTTCCATCACATATTAGAAATGCCCTTGTTTGTCAGCTCTGCTGTAACTCCTGCAGTGCAATTCGCCGATATATTTGCTGGTATCGTGAGGCATTATTACGAAAATGAGCTTGACCAAAAAGAACCGGAAACAGAATTTCAGGAATGGATTGTATCGCTTTTCACCAAACTACATAATCTTACAGAAAATAACTTCATCCCCAAATCACATTATCTGGAATATGGCTTTCAGAAAATGGGCAAAAACTTCTCCTATCCTGTAAGCGAGAAATTTACTACTTCTGATAATGATGATGAAAACCTTTTATGTGAAGATTTTTTTAATGATTTATCTGAATAATTTTTTGTTTGACTTCATAGAAATATGGTGTATAATATTATTAGAGTCATATGTTGTTCCGTCCTGGAGCTGCGTAGGACTCGTAATATTAACAAAAGCGTCGCACTTGCAGTTTAGCAGGTGCGATTTTTTGTTTTTCTATTAAATCAATCATACTTTTTTATCGAGAACAGTCCGGTTAATAAATACATTTAAAAACAAAAATAGGGGGTAGAACAGGGGTATAA
>CAMHMG010000072.1 GCA_946186175.1 uncultured Clostridia bacterium
ACAGGATGTTTTCGTAATTCATGGTAACATTGTCGTTGCCTTCTATAGAATGCAGAGACCCGGGAAGAGCTATAATAATGTCACCGGAAGACACCTGATATCTATGGAAATTGACCGTTACAATGCCGCTTCCTTTCTTAATTATAATAAGTTCACATTCTCTGTGCCAATGTACAGGCACGTTGGAGAAATCTAAAGGAATTGAACAGATATAAGTGTTGTATGGGAAATTATTCTGAAAATGAACTTTGTTTTCGTGTAATTCTTTTTGATTTATGGCTTGTGACTGAACGTTTGTATCTTCATTTAATTCATTTATATTATCCATATCGGTCTCCTTGCATGGGTATAAGCAATTGCGAAACTCATTGAAAAGTGTATATGAGTTGTGCATATTACATATAGCATCCATTAGCAGACCTTGGCGCAGGCGTCGGTAGTTCCAATGACACTTAACGAACACAGTGAGTTCTAGTGTCATGCACCTACTTGGTATGCACCGTATTTGGGTGCATTATGTACCGTTACGCCGTAGACGGAGCGAGATCCCCTCTCTCTTAGCGAATGGAACATGAGCTTAGAGACAGGGCATGCCTTGTGCTGCGTGTCTGTAATGGAGCTATATAATATGCACAACTCTAAGAAGAAAATATAGAGTTTCGCAATTGTTATAAAAAACGTATTAATTGATAGAATAGTATCATAATATGCTATTATTATGCAAGTAAATCGTTATTAAAGCATGATATTATACTAGTACCAGAAAACAGAGAAGAGTATTTATTATTAAATGTATGAAAGGAAGGAAAGTATGGACGTAAAGAAAGCATTAGAACAGAAGTTAGGTAAGGAAATCAGTCAAAGCAGTAATGAGGAGATTTTTGTATCATTATTGCAGCTTACGAAGGAACTTGCAGATGAAAAGAATCAGAAAGAAACAAAGAAGAAGATTTATTATGTGTCTGCAGAATTTTTAATTGGTAAGCTTCTTTCAAACAACCTTATCAATTTAGGAATCTATGATGAGGTGAAGAATGCATTATCGGAAAGCGGCAAGAATATTGCAGATATTGAGGAGGTTGAGGTTGAGCCTTCACTTGGAAACGGTGGTCTTGGAAGACTTGCAGCATGTTTCCTGGATTCTATCGCTTCACTTGGATTATCAGGAGCCGGAGTTGGCCTTAACTACCATCTTGGATTGTTCAAACAGGTATTTGAAGATCATATGCAGAAGGAAAAGGTTAATCCTTGGATAGAGGAACAGGGATGGCTTAGAAAAACAGATGTCACATATCCGGTGAGCTTTGGTAATTTAGACGTTGTATCAAGAATGTATGAGATTGATGTGACAGGTTACGATAACAGAACTAACAAATTATGTCTTTTCGATCTTGACAGTGTTGATGACAGCATTGTTGATGATAAGAATCAGTTCGACAAGACAGATATTAAGAAGAATCTGACTTTGTTCTTATATCCTGATGACAGTGATGAGGATGGAAGAAAGTTAAGAATATATCAGCAGTATTTCATGGTAAGCAATGCAGCGCGTCTGGTATTGGATGAAGCTAAGGCAAAGGGAAGTAATCTTCATGACTTATATGATTATGCGGTTGTCCAGATTAATGACACACATCCGACCATGATAATTCCTGAGCTCATTCGATTATTAGTAGCTGAAGGAATGCATATGGATGAAGCTATTGATATTGTCAGCAAAACCTGTGCTTATACTAATCACACAATTCTTGCAGAAGCATTGGAAAAATGGCCTAGACATTATCTCATGGAGGTTGTACCTCAGCTTGTACCGATCATTGAAGTATTGGATGACAAGGTAAGAAGACGTTTTGATGATGAGAGAGTTGCTATTATTGACAGAAATGATCTTGTTCATATGGCACATATCGATATTCACTACGGATATAGCGTTAACGGAGTTGCCTACCTTCATACAGAAATATTAAAGAATTCAGAGCTTAATCATTTCTATCAGTTATATCCTGAGAAGTTCAACAACAAGACGAACGGTATTACTTTCCGTCGTTGGTTGTTACACTGCAACCATGAGCTTGCAGGCACAATATCTGACTGGATCGGAGATGCCTACAAGAAGGATGCAATGGAATTAGAGAAACTTCTTGCTTTTGAGAATGATAAAGAAAAGATTGAGAAACTGTTAGATATTAAGCACAATAATAAATTGTTGGCAAAACAGTATTTTGCTGAAAAACAGGGCCTCGATCTTAATGAGAATTCAATCTTTGATATTCAGGTAAAACGTCTGCATGAGTACAAACGCCAGCAGTTAAATGTACTTTTTGTTATCAGAAAGTATTTGGACATCAAGGCAGGAAAGATTCCTACCACACCAATAACTGTTATATTCGGAGCTAAGGCTGCACCTGCATATGTTATTGCAAAGGATATAATTCATCTTATTCTCTGCCTACAGGAGATCATCAATAATGATCCTGATGTTAATAAGTACTTAAACGTTGTAATGGTAGAGAATTATAATGTAACATTAGCTGAGAAGCTTATTCCGGCCTGTGATATTTCAGAGCAGATCTCACTTGCATCAAAGGAAGCCAGTGGTACAGGAAACATGAAGTTCATGTTAAATGGTGCAATTACATTAGGTACAGAAGACGGTGCCAATGTTGAGATTCATGAGCTGGTAGGAGACGATAATATCTATATCTTCGGTGCTTCTTCTGATGAGGTCATCGCTCATTACAATAATCATGATTATGTTGCAAGAGATTACTATGAGAGAAATGAGAGCCTTAAGGAAGTAGTTGATTTTATTGTCGGCGACAAGGTTATGGCTGTCGGAAACAGAGAAATGTTAGAGCGCTTATATAATGAGCTTTTGAACAAAGACTGGTTCATGACATTCTTAGATTACGATCAGTATGTTGAAACAAAGGAAAAAGCATACAAGGATTACGAAGATCGCATGGTATGGGGCAACAAGATGATCGTTAATATTGCAAAGGCAGGATTCTTCTCTTCTGATCGTACAATTGCTGAATATAACCGTGATATATGGAAATTAAATGATTAATTGTCGGTAATTGACGTATGTTTTGTGTAATATTTACAAATTGAATATTTATAATAAATTTTGCTTGCATAATTGTCAAAGGTGAGGTATCATAAACACATAGCTGGAAACGTTTTCGGAATTGTTTCCGAAAACGTTTCATACGACTTACTTATATCAATTGTTCGCTGTTCTTTGGAGGACTACAGTGAAGAATGATTCGTTATAATTGGATTATCCACATTATGTGGTGATTAAGTGGAAGTACAGCTTATGAGTCGGGAAGACTAATATAAATAGTGTGTGTGTTTAAAATCCTTGGATGGGATTATCCTCCTTTCTTTTCCCTTCCAAGGATTTTATACGTGGATTTATAGATAAATTTATGGTTAAGATATATTTTTTGCATTCTGAGGTAGACTGATGACGATTAAAGACATAGCAAAATTATCCGGATGCGGAATCGGTACGGTATCCAGAGTAATTAATAATCAGCCGGGTGTTAGTGATAAGACACGCGAGAAGATATTAAAAGTAATTCAAGAGAGTAATTATGAGCCTAATGAGAATGCCAGACAGCTGAAGATGAGAGCACCTTCAACGGTCTGCATTATTACAAAGGGACGGGTGAATCCTTTATTCGTTACTATAATCGAAGAATGTATGTTGTCGCTTTCGGCTATGGGAGAAGATACGATCACTCAAACGATAGATGAGTATGGTGATGAGGTTGCGGAAGCAATAAGACTAATGCACAATCATAACCTCAAAGGAATTATTTTCTTAGGGGCTAACGTGAATCTGTTTGATGAGAGAATTGATGAGATCGACATACCATGTGTTATAGCGACCACGAGTGGCGCTTCATTGAAAAGCAATAATATTTCTTCTGTATGTGTAGATGATGAGAAGGCCACAATGGAGATGATACAATATTTATACCGGAAGGGTCATAGACATATTGTAGTAGTCGGTGGTTCATTATCTGAAAAACAGATTAGTTATGCCAGGTATCATGGCTGTAAGAATGGCTTTGAATCATGTGGACTCGAATTTGATCCATCGAAGAATTATTTTCCATGTCGTTATGCAGTAGATGCAGGATATGATGTTGCAAAGCGTATATTACAGGAAGACAAGGATGTTACAGCAATATTTGCATTAAGTGATATGATCGCAACAGGTGTTATAAGGGCAATTTATGATGTAGGGAAAAGGGTTCCTGATGATATTTCAGTAGCAGGATTCGATGGTATTATTCTGTCAGATTATACTACTCCAAGAATTACAACTATATGGCAGGATGCCAAAACGATAGCTGACAGAAGTGTGGATATTCTGATGAAACATATTCATTATGATCTTAAAAGCGAGCATAATATAATTCTACACAGTCTGGTCGAAAAAGAGAGTGTTAAAACAATTTAAAAATTAAAATGGAGGGTGTAATTATGGAAAGGGCAGCAGGTGTTCTATTATCAATAACAAGCTTACCTTCGAAATATGGTATAGGCTGCTTTTCGAAGGAAGCATATCAGTTTGTAGATTGGTTAAAGGGTGCAGGACAGGAGTATTGGCAGATTCTTCCTTTAGGGCCTACCGGATTTGGTGATTCACCATATGCATCTTTTTCTACATTTGCAGGTAATCCGTATTTTATCGATTTAGAAACGTTGATCAAAGATGGTTTACTTACTGAGGCTGAGTGTGATCAGGTGGATTTTGGAGATGATGAGCAGTCGATAGATTATGAAAAAATATATAGCGGTAGATATAAGCTGTTAAGAAAGGCTTTTGAACGCAGTGATATTAATGCTGATAAAGAATATCAGGAGTTTGTTAAGAAGCACAGCTCATGGCTTGAGGATTATACTTTATTTATGGCAGTAAAAAGTCATTATGAGGGAAAGCCATGGTATCAATGGCCGGATGATATCAGAAATCGTGAGGCAAAGGCTGTTGAAGAACATAGAGAGAAACTTGGTTCGGAGATTGAGTTCCAGAAATTTATGCAGTATTTATTCTTCACACAATGGTTCAAGCTTCGCGCATATGCTAATGAGAACGGCATTAAAATGATTGGAGATATTCCGATATATCTTGCTTATGACAGCTCTGATGTATGGGCTAATCCGGAATTGTTCTATTTAGATGAGAAACATGATCCGTATGAAGTTGCAGGGGTGCCACCCGATGGATTCTCACCGACAGGACAGCTCTGGGGTAATCCTTTGTATAAATGGGAATATCATAAAGAGACCGGATATAGCTGGTGGGCAGAGCGTATGAGAAGCTGTTTTGATCTGTATGATATTGTAAGAATTGATCATTTCAGAGGCTTTGACGAGTATTATTCTGTTCCGTTTGGTGAGGATACAGCAATCAACGGTAAGTGGAATAAGGGACCGGGTGTTGAAATATTCAAGGAAATAGAGAAAAAGATTGGAAAGAGACCGGTAATTGCAGAGGATTTGGGTTATGTTAATGAATCCCTGAAGAAACTTGTTGATGACAGCGGCTTCCCTGGAATGAAGGTAATCGAATTCGGTTTTGATGAAAGAGATTCAGGATATGCAACGGATTATCTGCCTCACAATTATGATTATAATTCAGTAGCATATACTGGAACACATGACAATCCAACATTAGTTGGATGGTGGGATGAGATTACAGAAAAAGAACAGCAGATGGTAAGAGATTATCTCGGAGATTACTATACACCGGAGGATAAACTTTATATTCCGATGATTGGTGCCATCATGAGAAGCAGTTCAAAGTTATGTATAGTTCAGATGCAGGATTATCTTGGACTTGACAGCAGTACGAGAATGAACGTTCCTTCTTCTGTTGGTAAGAACTGGAGATGGAGATTACAATTTAGTCAGTTAACTGATGAACTTCAGACCAGAATTAAAAGCGTAACAGAATTATGCGGACGTCTTAAAAAGTAATACATATTATTTATTGCCATTTAATCCCTCGGCGTTATGCGCTGGGGGATTTTTGGATTCACATTGGTCCAAAACGTGTTTGACTTTATTATTGGCTCAAATTATAATGTTTGTAGATGTATAGGAATTAATATAAAGGTGTAGAGGGGTGAGAGGTTTGGGTATAATTTGCAAAGACAGATTTAATTTATTTCTACTATCATTTTTGATGATATCTTTTGTTGTCCTTTTTATGGGAAATCCATGTGTTTATGCTGCAGACCCCACAGAACGAGATAATATCAGTAGTATAGCATCATCAGGTAATATTATAGTTGGCGTTGAAGGCATGGATATAACATCTGATGAAGAAGAGCTGCTTAAAAAGATTAATGAAGCAAGGAAGGCGGCATGTGATAACGGAGAACCGGATCCAAGAGATCGCTCAAGAAAACTACAGCCTGGCGATTATGTACCTCTTAAAATTGGTAAAAAATGCAAACAGGCAGCACAGATAAGGGCTTGCGAAGCTTCACTTGAGATGGCTCATGTAAGACCGAATGGCACAATGTGTACAGAAATTCTTGTTAAAATAAATCCTTCTAATGCCCTTCTGGCAGAGAACCTTGCGTGGGATTCAAGCGGTGAGTCAAGTGTAGGGTTATGGCTTGATGAGAGAAATGCGTATCTGGGGCTTGAGTCCGGGCAGTCAGGTCATTATGCAACGATAATTAACCCGGATTACGAATTTACAGGTATGGCTACATTTAATCCTTCAAATGACAGCAATGAATATGACTGGGCGTGTACGGCAGGGCAATATGCGAAAACTGATGAAAAGCTTGAGGAAGCTTACTATGAAGCAAAAAAGAATGAACATGTAATTCAGAAAATAGAGGTGCCTATATCAGCGGTTACCGGTATGTCAATATTGGGTGAGTCTTCATTAAAAGGTAATTCTGTATTACAAAAGGATAAGGATTATAAATTATCAATGTATGTAGGTGTTAAGTTCAGCACAGAGGTTTCGACGAATTCCGTGACGTCCTGTCGTGTATATAATGCTGTTGCATGGCAATCTTCAAATGACGCTGTTATATCTATTGATGAGACCGGTAATATTAAAGCAGAAAGTATTGATGAAGCTAAGATAACTGCTGCGATCGGAACCGGAACTGACAAGAAAAATGTTACAAAGGATTACATAGTTACTGACGGAACTGTTACGGTAAGCAGCATCGATGATCCTCCGATGATAACTGTCGGGTCTAACATAAAACCGGAACTTCCGATTACGGTTAAAGCTAAACTTAGCAATGACAAAACAGCAGAGATTGGTGTGGTCTGGAACGGATATGATGAGAGTAAATTACTCACATACTTTAAAAGCAGAGAGTTTAATATTACAGGTAAAGCTGATGGTATAGACGTTACGCAGAAAATTCATGTAAATGCCGCAATAATGACGGGGACATTTACCGATCCGTCAGTGATAATTACAGATCCCGGAGTAGAACCTTCTTATCCGAAAGCTAAGGTGGGTATGTCTAACGGTTATATGTTTACAGACATTGATGTAGTTTGGGATGCTGCATCTTTGGAATATTATAAGAAAGCAGAAGGCGGCACCTTCACAATGAAGGGGAAGACGGAATACGAATTTCCTACAGATAAAGAAGGAAAACATTTTGATGTAGAACTTACTCTTATTGTTAAATCCCCCACTCCTGAGCCTGAACCCGAACCGGAACCTAAGCCGCTTCAAACTGAGGAGAGTGAAACGCCGGGTACCGGTGGCAGCGGGACACCGGGAAGTGGTGAAACACCCGGAAACAGTGGAAAGCCTGGAAGTGATGGGACTACCGGAAGCGGTGAGACGCGGGATTCGGGAAGTGATTCTACCTCCAATGATTCACAGACAACGCCTTACGATAGCATTACTGTTGGTGAAGAACAGACAGTAGGTGATGTTAAGTATCAGGTTACAAATGTGGTTGAAACGAGCAATAAAGATTATGCCGGTGAAGTGACCTATGCTCAGAACAACAAAAAAGTAAGTTCTGCCGAGATCCCGGCAGAGGTTTTAATAGGCGGCAAGAAATATCGAGTCACAAGTATTGAAAAAAATGCATTTAAGGGTAACAAGAAACTTACCAAAATAACTGTTGGTAAATATGTGAAAAAGATCGGTGATAATGCATTTTGTAATTGCAGTAAATTAAAGAAAATAACATTTAAAGGCACAAGTGTCAAAAAGATTGGAAAGAATGCATTTAAAGGGGTTCCGAAAAAAGCTGTAGCTAAGGTTCCGAAAAAGGTCAGGACTAAATACAAGAAACTTTTAAAGAAAGCAAAGTATAAAGGAAAATTGGGTTGAACATTTCATTGAAACCTACAAAAATCAGCCGGAATATCAATATATTGTAGAGTGATAATTGACATGTCAATAAGTAGTTGTTTACATTTGTTATCCCGTGATGTATAATAGAATTGAATAGTGGGATAATGGGTCACTATTTAAAAAGTAATCATTGACGCTGTAATGGATTACAATAAAGTCAAAGGAGGGATTAATATGGCAGGGCTTAATATCAGTCCATATCAGGCGTATAATCAGACTCATAATTATTCGTCATTATTTTCCGGAATGAACAAATCAGCCGCTGATAATGGATGGGATTTATCAGGACTTGCAGATTATGCGTCAATTAAGAACGGAAGCTACGGAAAGCTGGTACGTTCAAGTTATGCGAAGGCTAATTCAACATCTTCTGCTTCAGATTCAAGCACTAAGTCTACTATAATGACAGCTGAGCAGAGACGTGCAGCCAGAGAGAAGGCAGCTGCCGAAGCATCTAAGACAGATACTAAGACAAGCAGTGAAGGATTGACAGGTGCGGCGGCAAGACGTGCAGCTCGTGAGGCAAGAATTAATAAGCAGGCGGCAGAGGGAGCAGATGTTAAGGCATTGAGTGCTAAGGATATTGCAGATTCCGCTGTGGGATCTACGACAGCTGATGCAGCTTCAGCAATTGCTGAGTCAGACAGTGCGAAAGCAATATATAACAGTAATGCGGTAGCATCTCCATCTATGCAGGAGCTTATGGCGAGCACATTTGATACCAACGTATAATGGTCTAACTCGTGGTTAAGAACAATGATAGACAAGGAGGTTTATTATGAGTTTAGGAATTGATAGTACAAGTAGCAGTACATATACATCTTCAGTTGCAAGTAATAGCAGTGCAGCAAGTACTCCGGCAAAGAATACTGAAAGCACAGCGGCAGCAACCGGACAAGAGGCAGTTGCTTATGATAAAGCAGCAGTTTCTGACAAGAAAGCCACTTACTCAATCAATAAGATGAGTAAGGAAGACAGAGCTTCTCTTGTTCAGCAATTGAAAGCTGATCAGGCTAATCGTCAGCAGAGTCTTCTTGACATTGTTAACAAGACTATAGGTCAACAGGCAGGGAAGTTCACTATTGCCAGCCTTACGGGTGATGATGACAGCATCTGGAAGAAGTTTGCCAACGGTGAATTCAAGGTTGACGAAGCTACCAGAAAACAGGCTCAAGAGGATATCTCTGAGGATGGATACTGGGGCGTTAAGCAGACATCACAGAGAATTTTCGATTTTGCAAGTGCGCTTGCAGGTGATGATGTGGATAAGATGAAAGAGATGCAGGCTGCCGTTGAGAAAGGATATAAGCAGGCAACCAAGTCATGGGGAAGAGATCTTCCAAGTATCTCTAGTGACACCTTATCTGCTACGAACAAGCTCTTTGAGGACTATTATAAGTCAAAGGAGCAGGCTAACGGTGTAGTCGCATAATTGTTTTAGTTGTTTACTATGAAAGTTAACGAATTAAGCTCGAAGGACGAAAATGAACCTTAGTGCTGTTCTGTTTGCTTGATAAGATAACTAGAATACAAAGTTTTCGAGATTATGGGAATGTACGAAGTGATTCTCATAATTTAATAAACGGTATTTAGGAAGCCTTGCATATTTTTGCAAGGCTTTCTTCATACATTATCAATCGTATATAATTGATATAAATATTTTCAGAATTGATATAAAGGGCTATATACTATATGGAATCGGCTAAGAAAAAAATAATCATGGTAATAATGTTGGTGGCAGGTGTGCTTGCCGTCAGTTTTGTATATAATGATGCGTTTCTCTATGATACAACGATAGGCAGGGTTATAAGTGTCGAAAACAGTTATTCACATGATGAAGAGGGAACTAACGGTGAAATTGAGCATTATTATGATCAATTGCTTACAATAAAAATATTAAACGGTGATCATAAGGGGAATATAATTGATATCAGAAATACATATACTTCTTCCGGAGTAAATGATGAGCGTTACCGCAAGGGAACGCAGCTGCTCATTGCGTTAAATAAAGCCGGCGATGGGGGAAGCGTTCTGGAAAAGAAAAGAGATGTATATGTGGCATTGTTCTTCTTTGCATTTGCATTCTTGCTTGTTTTTGTCAGTGGCAGGCATGGAAGTATCGTATTGATCTCATTTACTATCAATATGGCGCTTTTGGTATTATCGTTAAAGGTCTATGATACATACGGCAATCTGTTAAGAGTTACAATGGTTGTAATGCTTGCATTTTCTATATTGACCCTCTTGTTTGCGGGAGGATTATCCAAGAAAACATTTGTTGCCATATTGTCAACATTGGTTACAGTCTTTCTTTGTTATGGAATATACATGCTCACTATGAAAACATCAGAGAGGATTCCGTATGAGATGATGGATTATATGGTTAACTCCAAAGACCTTGCCGATCTGTTTCTGGCGGGAACGCTTATGGGTGGTCTTGGTGCGGTAATGGACGTGTGTATAAGTATTGCTGCCAGTGTCAGTGAGGTCGTAAACAAGACCCAAGATATTACAGTTAAGGCATTGGTCACATCTATAAGAGAAATGGGCTATGACATTATGGGTACAATGATAAATGTGCTTTTCTTTACCTATTTAAGTGGAACAATTCCTATTCTTGTATTAAAGATTAAGAACGGATATACACTGTACCATCTTGTAAAATTCCAATTGTTTTTTGAGATGATCTGTTTTTTGATCGGTGCAATAGGCATAGTTTTCGCTATTCCGGTTTCCGGGTTTTTGTCTGCATTGTTTTTGGGAAATCTGCGAGGACATAATAAGGCAATAACTGCTGACAATAAAGGAGAGGGGGCAGGTAAATGATACTAAAGCTTGTGATCATATTATTCTTCTCAATGCTGTTTGTTGGAGGAGACAGAGGGCTTACATCATTCTTTACACTTGTAAGGACTGCTATTGCATTTACTGTTAATGTCTACCTGATAGCATGGGGATTACCGGCGGTCCTTGTTACCTTAGTTGTCAGTGCTTTTCTGATAGCCAGCGTGATATACGGACAGAATGGCTGGAATCCCAAGATGCACGGTGCGGCCGTTTCTGCCGCTATAGTTGTGATAGTTATAATGGTTATCATAGGTCCGATATTAAATGTTGCCGGAATCAGCGGTTATAATGAGATTGAACAGTATGAAGAAATAAGCATGTACCTTAGTGCGAATATATCCGTATCGATGTCGGAGGTAGCTGTGGCAGCAACGGTACTTGGAGTTTTGGGTGCAGTCATGGATACGGCGGTTGCGGTTTCTACGGCTGTTAATGAGGTATATGTGAATAATCCCATGCTTGACAGAAAGATCCTTGTGGAATCCGGTATGGCTGTCGGCAGAGATATACTGGGAACTACCGTTAATACACTACTTTTTGCCGGGTTCGGTGAAAGTATAATGCTTGCGAATCTATTTCTTAAAAGTGAGAATTCATTTTACGAGATAATCAATTCAAAGGCATTGTTTCAGGAAATATCCGCGCTGTTTGTAGCGGTTATGGGATGTCTTTTGGTGATACCGTTGTCCAGTTATGTGACACCTTGGTTTATTGAAAGAGGAAAAAGTAATAGATAACAAGAAGAGGTAAGAGGATGAGATTTGTAATACAGAGAGTTAGGGAAGCATCGGTTACGATAGATGGAGAGAAGAAGGCGGAAATAGGAAAGGGACTTTTGGTGTTGATAGGTATTACTGACAGTGATACAAGAGTGATTGCAGATAAAATGGTCCGTAAACTGATAGGGATGAGAATCTTTGATGATGAACAGGGAAAGACTAATCTTTCCATTTCTGATGTGTCGGGACAATTATTGTTGGTGTCACAGTTTACGCTTTACGCAGACTGTAAGAAAGGAAACAGACCGTCATTTATTAAAGCGGGAAATCCTGCTTTTGCAAATGAAATGTACGAGTATATAATAAGCTGTTGTAAGGGGAGTGTGCCTATGGTGGAGACAGGTGAATTTGGTGCCGATATGAAGGTTTCGCTGCTTAATGACGGACCATTTACAATTATTCTTGACAGTGAAGAAATTGGTT
>CAMHMG010000073.1 GCA_946186175.1 uncultured Clostridia bacterium
GAAAGGTACGCAGCGGAGAGATAAAGAAATGATTACTATTAAACAAGTTGCGGAAACGTTGAACATGAGCCCGACGACTGTGTCCAATGTTATTCATGGAAAAACTAAGGAAGTATCCAAGGAGACGATAGACAGGGTACAACAGTACCTTGAGGAGGTTCATTATGTTCCTAATATCTCGGCACGTAACCTTGCACAGAATCAGTCTAATATAATCGGTATCGTATTAAAGACATCTGAAGACCGTTATGCACATATACTATGTGATCCGTTTGTATCGGAAATGTTGGGTGGTATTGAGAAGGCTGTACGAGAAGCCGGATACTACATGATGCTTTACATATCTGAGGATATTACAGAGATTATCAATCGTGTAACATCGTGGAATGTTGATGGATTGCTTTTGTTTTGGATGCATGATGATGATGCAATCCGTGTGTATAAACGTTTCAAAAAACCGGTGGTTTATGTGGATACATATGTTAACTGGAAAGCGGTGGATAAGATTGGACAGACCTATGTTAATGTTGGATTGACTGACGAAGAATCTACATATGAAGCAATGAAATATCTGATCGGAAAGGGTCATCGCAAAATAGGATTTGTTTCTGAGAAGAAATCGGGCGTTAATCTGCAGAGATTAAAAGGATTTAAGAGAGCTCTCAAAGAAGCGGATATTAAGACAAAGGAGAGCCGTTATTACGAGCTGGAGACTACTGCATCCGGTATTGATGCCAGTCTTAAGAGTATTGCTAAAGAAGGAGCTAATGTTACTGCTTTTTTATGTACTTCTGATAATTTTGCCGGGATGTTGATAAATGCTTGTGAAGCGGAGGGGCTTAGAGTGCCTCAGGATATCTCTATAATGGGATTTGATGACAGTCATAATGTCAGGCTGATACGACCTGCGCTTACCACAATGCACCAGGATATCTCGAGAAAAGGCTTGATTGCTACAGAAGAACTTATCAAGATGATTGATGGGAAGGTGCCTGAGGAGCATCAGATTATTCTAACCACTAATTTGATAGAAAGAGACTCGGTATCAAATCTAGACAAAACTTCCGAATAGAAATTGTGACAAATGACGAAACATATACGTTTAAGGAAAAATTTCAAAAAAAGACTTGCATTTTTCTCAAAATGGTTTATTATAAGACCATAACTTAAACGCAAAAGTAACAAATCATTACAAAAAACAACCTTAACTTTTGCGAAAAAGGTAAACAAACGACTTTTTATTATTAAAGGAGGATGTCATGAGAAAGAAATTATTGACAGCACTTATGGCGGGCGTTATGGTTCTTAGCCTTACAGCTTGCGGTGGAGCAGCAACAGAATCTACAAGTCCAGATTCAAGCAGTAATGAGAGCACAGAGAGCACAGAAAGTACAGATAGCGCTGATAGCGAAGACAGTGGAAGCACAACAGCACCTGAGGGATCAATCAGACTTCTGAATGGTAAACCTGAGATTGATTCACAACTTCAGGATTTGGCAGCTAAGTACAAAGAAGAGACAGGGGCTGAGGTTGTTATCGAGACAATCGGTGGAGATACTAATGCTTCTGATGAGCTTAAGAAGATGTATCAGGCAGACAATATGCCGGATATCTTCGTAATCGAGGCCAATCAGGCAGCTAACTGGGATGGAATGCTTGCAGATCTTTCCGGTGAAGCTTGGACAGAGGATACAGATTATGAATTGGTTGACAGCAACATGGGAACAATTGGTTTCCCTTACACAGTAGAAGCTACAGCATTAGCTTACAATGCTGATCTTCTTGAGGCAGCAGGTGTTGATCCTGCATCTCTTACATCACCTGATGCATGGAAGAGCGCATGTGAGACTCTTGATTCTAAGAAGGATGAGCTCGGAATTACAGCAGTATTCGGCTGGTGTGCAGAGCCTGCAAACCTTGGATGGTCTTCAGGAACTCATGTATTTGCACAGTATCTTGATTCAGGTCTTAAGCAGGATGATACAACATATATTGATATGCTTAACGACGGTGGAAAGATTGACGATGCTCGTATGAAAGCATTCGCAGAGTTTGTTGGTATGATGAATCAGTATTCTGATCCTGCACTCTTAATTGATGGTACATATGATAACCAGGTAGCAGGATTTGCTTCAGGCAAGTATGTATTCGTTACACAGGGTAACTGGATCAACGGCAGTGTTACTTCAGCTTCTGACTACAGTGGATTCAAGATGGGCTTTGCTCCATACGCATTTGAAGATGGTTATGATACAATTATCGCTGGTCCACCTAGCTACTGGACAGTTTACAGTGATGGTAATGTAGATGCTGCTAAGGCATTCTTACAGTGGGTATCAGATGATTCAGCTCAGGATATTCTTGTTAATGAAGCAGGTCTTATCAGCCCATTCAATGATTGTCAGTATGCAGCAGCAGATCCTTTCTATGACAGTATTAAGTCATACATGGATGCAGGAAAGACTTCAGGATGGCATACAATGCTTAAGAAAGATGGTCTTCAGAATGAGACATGTCAGGTATTTGCAGATTATGCAAAGGGAACAATCGCTGATGCAGATGCATTTGTAGAAACTATTAAAAAAGTTATCGAGTCATATTACGCAAATTAATATATGATGTCGGGCAGGGCGGAAACCTTCGTGCTTCCGCCCTATTATTTTCTAAATTATTAAAATGGGAGGAGGAACTGAAATGGATTACAGGATTTCAAGTTACAAGGTTTCAACCGGTAACAAACCTGTTTCTCTTGCATGTATGATAGGCGGAGCGGTATTGCTTGTTCTTGCATTGATATTTGATTTTATGAAAATTAGTATACCGATTTTGGGCATTGAATTAAGAGGAGCATTTCTTGTTATAGGTGCTATTGGGATTTTTGTCGGTTTATATTTCTTTCCTACGGAGACACATCACCGTAACATCATTAATGTAATCTTTTTGTTTCCGTTACTTTTTGCTTTTGCGGTAACAGTTATCATACCTCTTATTCTTGGTGTCGGTTATTCGTTTACGGATTGGGACGGTATTCGAATGAGAGAGGTAGTAGGTTTTGCGAACTATATTAAAATGTTCTCACAGCCTAGTTTTATTTGGTCAATATTGATTACAGTTCTTTTTGTAGTCTTCAACATGATATTAGTCAATCTTGTAGCATTTCTTCTGGCTTTATTATGTACTTCCAGAATTAAGGGAATGGGATTCTTCAGGGCAGCATATTTTCTCCCAAACCTTATTGGTGGTATCGTTTTAGGTTATATCTGGCAATTCATCTTCAGTAATGTTGTAACCAAATGGACATCGGCATTATCAGGAAGCCAGTATTCTATGTTGTCAGACACCAAAACTGCATTTATAGCTATTATAATTGTTTATGTTTGGCAGTATGCCGGATATATTATGTTGATCTACGTTACAGGATTGAACACTGTACCGATTGACGTACTTGAGGCAGCAGCTATTGACGGTGCGTCACCGATGCAGACACTTTTTGAGATCAAGATTCCGATGATAGCATCAACCTTTACTATTTGTACATTCCTTACATTGACATCTGCTTTCAAGATGTTTGATGTTAACTTAGCCCTTACAAATGGTACCGGTTCTGTATCAGATTTCATGGGATCATACATTACAAACGGATCGGAAATGTTAGCACTTAATATTTACAGTACAGCGGTTGTTGAGAATAATTATGCCTTAGGCGAGGCTAAGGCCGTTCTGTTCTTTATAATTCTTGCAGCGGTATCTATCCTTCAGGTTAGACTTACAGCATCAAAGGAGGTTGAGTTATAATGCATACGAAGCAAAAAACTTCAAGTATAGTTATAAGACTATTAATTGCAATAGCAATAGCAATTTATGTATTGTTCCCATTCTTCCTTGTGGTGATCAACTCTTGTAAGGAGACGGCTGATATAACAGCTAATCCTATTGGATTTAATGGAGTGGGAATTAGTCAGCTGATTCAGAATTTGAGTGATGTTATCAATAATACGCACTTCCTTTTCTGGCAGGCATTTGGTTATTCATTCCTGATCACTTTACTTTCTTTGGTATTACTTGCAGTATTAGGTGGTATGGCAGCATGGGTAATCTGCCGTAATAACACAAAGAGATGGTCGCTTGTGATTTATTTCATATTTATCGCATCCATGATCATTCCTTTCCAGGTAGTTATGCTTCCATTGATTTCTACATTCAGGGATGTTGGTAAGTTTATCGGAATTCCAATGTTGCAATCAGTACCCGGTATCGTATTTGCTTACCTTGGTTTTGGTGGTGCCATGACAGTATTTATCCTTAACGGATTTATCAAAGGAATTCCTTTCGAGTTGGAGGAAGCGGCTTACATTGACGGCTGTTGTCCTGAACAGACATTTTTTAAGATTATTTTCCCATTATTGACTCCGGTTATTACGACTGTAACTATTCTGAATGGTATGTGGATCTGGAACGATTATCTGCTTCCATCAATGATGCTTGGTCAGAACGGTGTAGTTAAAACACTTCCCGTAGCAGTACAGGCATTTGTTGGATCATATGTTAAACAATGGAACTTGATTTTGGCAGCAGCATTGCTTGCCATCGTGCCAATGATTATAGTGTTCTTAGTAGCCCAGAGACAGATTATGAACGGAATGATTGAAGGAGCGGTAAAGGGTTAATTCGATGAATCATTTGTTTTCAATGGAGGGCCCGCTTATGCGGGCCCTTTCTGATCTTACAATCTTAGTTATATTGAATCTTTGTACCTTGCTATGCAGTATTCCTATAGTGACAGCAGGAGCGGCTTTTACTGCGCTTCACTACTGCATTATGAAGATGGTTGATGGGAATGGCAATTTAGCAAAGGAATATTTCAAACAGTTTAAATTAAATTTAAAGGAATCAACACCGGTGAGCTTTTTGTTTATACTTGGCATTTCATTTTTTTATATTAATGTCAGTTTGTTTGGACAAAAGGAGGGTGGTTTTGTCCCTGTACTTGTTCCGGTGTATGCGATTGCGTTAGTTCTTGCAATTATGTTTGTGTGGGTTTTCCCATTGATGGCGCGCATTACTAATTCCTTTTTTGCCAGATGTAAAAATGCATTGATACTCGCAGTCAGTCATTTGCCAAGAACTCTTGCAATGGTTTTGATATATGCAGTAGCCGTATTTGTCTTTTCACAGGATATGCGACTTTTGCCTATAGCATTTTTACTTGGCATATCCCTGCCGACTTACTTTTGTGTACTGACCTACTATCCTGTGATCAAGGATGTGATTGACAGAATGAGTCACAAGTCGAAACAGGACGCAGACAAGGAGTCGGACAATGAAACATACAGAGGAGAAACGACAGAAGAATCAGAAGATGAATCATTAAATGAAACAGAAGAAACAGCAGAAGAAACAGCAGATATTGAATAAGAGTTGAACTTTATATATAACAAACAGAACAGCACTAAGGCTTAAGTTGCGCTCCTTAAGGAGCTTACTTCACCAAGTGCATCATGTATACATGAAAGTAACACTCATTTACGCTCTTCGAGCTTAATTCGTTAACTTTCATAGTAAATCAGAGTTGTATTAGAAAGCAGGAGAAGCTATGAAGAAGAAAACAGATGCCGGTTTCAGAAAACGGTTTGAAGAAAATATAGATGAGCTTAGATGGCTCTACATGGAACTCTATCACAATGATGAGAGAGCTTTCAAATACTTCTGTGATATGCTGGAACGTGCATATCATGAAAGAAGTGAAACATTGAAGAATTGGGATAAAAAAAGAACGGAAAAGCCGGGATGGTATCATGATAATGAGAGATATGGAATGCTCATGTATGTGGAGAATTTTGATAAGACCATACAGGGGGTAAGAGATCATTTGGATTATATCAACGAGGTTGGGGTCAATTATCTTCATTTGATGCCTTTACTTGCAAGTCCTGAGGGAAGAAGCGATGGTGGATATGCGGTTTCTGATTTTAAGACTGTAGAACCCAAATATGGAAGTATTGAAGATCTGGCAATGCTATCGGAAGAATGCCATAATGAAGATATCAGTATTTGTCTTGATTTTGTAATGAATCATACAAGTGAGGATCATGAATGGGCCAGACGTGCTAGAAAAGGCGATATTGAGTGCCAGAAAAGATATTTTTTCTATGACAACTGGGATATTCCTGATCAATTTGAAAAGACGGTTCCACAGGTGTTTCCGCAGACGGCGCCCGGTAATTTTACATGGTGTGAAGAGGCACAAAAGGTTGTAATGACCACCTTTTATCCCTATCAGTGGGATCTTAATTATGCGAATCCTGTGGTGTTTAATGATATGACGGAGAATCTATTGTATTTGTGCAATAAGGGTGTTGATATTGTAAGACTTGATGCAACGCCATATATCTGGAAAGAGCTTGGGACAAACTGCCGTAATCTTCCGCAGGTTCATAGTTTGGTTCGAATGATGAGGATTGCTTCGGAGATTGTTGCTCCCGGTACGTTGCTGCTAGGAGAGATTGTTATGGAACCCAAAGAGGTTGTGCCATATTTTGGTACACCGGAAAAACCGGAGTGTCATCTTCTTTATAACGTTACGACAATGGCAAGCACGTGGCACACCGTTGCAACTGCTGATGTCAGGCTGCTACGCCATCAGCTTGGAACTATATTTGCATTGCCTAAAGAGTATGTTTTCCTTAACTATTTAAGGTGTCATGATGATATAGGATGGGGATTGGATTACAAGTTCCTACAGAATTTTGGCTTCAACGAGGTGGCACATAAGAAATACTTAAATGATTATTTTCGTGGGTATGTATATGGAAGTAATGCACGTGGTGAATTGTATAATGATGATCCAAGATTAGGTGATGCAAGATTATGCGGAACAACCGCTTCTTTGAGTGGGATAGAGGCTGCAGAATATGAGAAAAATCAGGAAAAATTAAAAAGAGGTATAGCCCTTGATATTATGCTCCATGCATTTTTATTAACCCAGTCAGGAATTCCCGTACTATATAGCGGAGATGAGATAGGAATGCTTAATGATTATACCTACCATGATAATCCACTTAGAGCATCTGATAGCAGATATCTTCACAGAGGATACTTAAACTGGGATGAAGTCAAGAGAAGAAAAACTAAAGGTACACGTCAGAATCAGATATTTACAGCAATTGACAAGCTTAGAAAATTGCGTTTTGCAAATGAAGTATTCCATTCAGAAGCAGATACATGGATTGTAGATACCTCGAATGACCATGTGCTGGGTATAGGAAGATATTATAACGGTCAGAAGTTAATAGCTTTCTTTAACTTCAGTAAAGATCCTCAGAAGATATATACAGCTGAGCGGGAAGAATATAAGAACATGCTCACACGTACAAAGACATATATAGAAAGATATGAACTTGGTGGATATGAGTTCGCATGGCTGGTAAAGAAATATTAGAAAAAGAGAAAGAAGAGCAGTAATGTTCTTCTCTTTCTGCTATTGTAATTATAGATTTTTTGCGTTATAATGTAATTTGTTGGAAGGGATTATTGTTAATATAATCTGTGTCCTGCATGAATAACATAAGCTAAATGGGGGCTGGTATAATGGGTATGATTAATGGGAAAAGGATAGGACTTAAGCAGTTGCTTATTATGTTTGCAATGATTCCGCTGATAGCTGCGGTACTAATAATGGCCATATGTTCCGCAAACCTTATGAAGAGTAATATTGAGAAGAATATTAGGGACGAACTTAAGGTGGCTTCTCAGGGACTTAGAGGGTATTATGAATATGATCTGATTAATAACTATGATCTTGAAGATGGTTTTGTTGTTTATGATCCGGAAGAATTTATAGATAGAATATATAAAGAAACAGGTGTTTCCCTTACTCTTTTCAAGGGTGATACAAGATTCATGACATCTATACGTGATGATAAGGGAGAAAGGATTGAGGGAACACAAGCAGATCCTAAGATTTGGAAACAGGTTTCCGGCAATAAAGATTATTATGGTGATGGAGTCGTCATCAACGGAACAGAGTATTATGTATATTATGAACCGTTACTTGGTTCGGATGGCAGTGTTGTTGGTATGTCATTTGCCGGAAAACCTGCTAATGGCATACATGCAGATGAAAGGCATCTATACGTTGTATTGATCGGAATAGGGATAGTGCTTGGTGTTGTATTTGCAATAGCTGCATTATTTTTAGGAAGAGAGGTTACTAACCCGATTAGTGAAGTTGCTAAAGGGATGGAGCAGCTGTCCAATGGAGCAGTTAATGTTGATTTTGATTCATCGGTGAATGTTACAGAGATCAATCAGCTGGTTGAAAGTGCAAAACGTCTTTCATCACAGCTTAGATCATCTATAAGTGGTATTATTGGTCATACTGGGGAACTTATTGCACAGGGTAACAGCATGGAAACATCTTCTACCGAGAATGCAGGTAATATGGAGAATCTCTCCAGAGCAGTTGAAGAGATTGCCAACGGAGCCGGCTCGATGGCTCATGATGTGCAGATGGCAGCGGAATCGGTTGCAGATGTTATGAATACTCTTGAATCTATCAACACTTCGGTTGAGAGTACACAACAGGCTACAGAGATCATGAACACCGGCAGCAGAAAGGTTGTTGAAGATTTCGATATTCTGATCAAGGGTACAGACGAGTCAATTAATAAACTTAAAGATATTGATGAGAAGATGACTACAGTTAAGAGAGCAGTTGACGATGTTAATAATGCGGCTGAAGAGATCAATGATATTGCATCTCAGACGAATCTTCTTTCACTGAATGCATCTATTGAAGCTGCAAGAGCCGGAGAGGCGGGAAGAGGCTTTGCTGTTGTTGCAGGAGAGATTAGTAGCTTATCGGATCAGTCCAACATGGCTGCAGGAACTATTAAAGAGATTATGATCAACCTTGAAAGACAGACAATGGAGGCTGTTAAGAGTGTATCAGAGCTTTCGGTGATGATGCAGAAGCAAGGCGAGACCTCCAAGAAATCACAGAAAAGTCTTAATGAACTGATTAGTGCTATCGAGGATACCGAACAACAGGTAGAATCTGTTAGAGAGGGCTCTGATGAAGTGTCTGCAGTATGCGATAAGTTGAATGAAATTATACATAATCTTTCAGCGATATCTGAGCAGAACGCTGCATCTGCTGAAGAGACCAGTGCAAGTATTGAACAGGTTACCCTTAATACCGCTAATATTCGTGGTATAGTTGAAGGTTTGAATAATGTTGCAGAAGATTTGAAAGATATTACAGATTATTATTCGGTATAATCTGCAAGGTGGCTAATTGAGATGAGCAATCCGGACGCTGTTTTCCGCATTAGGTAAGCAGCGTCTTTTTATAGAAAAACAATCAATAGTAAGGAGAAATAAAAAATCATGGCAGAGTCAATGAAGGGTTTGAAAAGAACCCACAGATGTACAGAAGTAAGTAACATGAATGTGAATGAGACCGTAACCGTTATGGGTTGGGTTGCTAAGAGTCGTAACAAAGGCGGAATTATTTTCGTTGACCTTAGAGATCGTAGTGGTATTCTTCAGGTAATTTTTGAGGAGGATAAATGTGGAGCGGAGAGCTTCGTAAAAGCTGAGAAACTTAGGAGTGAATTTGTTGTTGCAATTACAGGTGAAGTTGCTCTTCGTGCAGGTGGGATCAATAAGAACCTTGCAACAGGTGATATAGAGATAATAGCTAAGGATATCAGGATTCTTTCGGAGTCAGAGACACCTCCGTTTCCTATCGAGGAGAATTCCAAGACTAAGGAAGAGATACGTTTAAAATATAGAACCTTAGATCTTAGAAGACCTGACCTTCAGAGGAATCTTATACTTAGAAGTAAGGTTGTGAGCATAATCCGCAACTTCCTTGCAGATGAGGGTTTCTTAGAGATTGAAACACCTATACTTAACAAGTCAACTCCAGAGGGAGCAAGAGATTATCTTGTGCCAAGCCGTGTTCATCCGGGTTCATTTTATGCGCTTCCGCAGTCACCCCAGATATTCAAGCAGCTGCTCATGGCATCAGGTTATGACCGCTACTACCAGGTTGCAAAATGTTTCCGTGACGAGGATCTTCGTGCAGACCGTCAGCCCGAATTTACCCAGATAGACATGGAGTTATCATTTGTTGATATAGATGATGTATTAGATGTCAATGAGAGACTGCTTGCAAGAGTATTCAAGGAAGCAATTGGTGTAGATGTTCCGCTTCCTATTCAGAGAATGACATGGGCTGAGGCTATGGAACGCTTTGGTTCGGACAAGCCGGATATCAGATTTGGCATGGAGCTTAAGAATGTAACAGATATTGTTAAGGACTGTGGATTTGGAGTGTTCACCGGAGCTGTTGAAAATGGCGGTTCGGTTAGAGGTATCAATGTAAACGGTCAGGGCGCTATGCCTCGTAAGAAGATAGACGCACTTGTTGATTTTGCAAAGGGTTATGGTGCAAAGGGACTTGCCTATATTGCAATTGCAGAGGATGGTTCGTTCAAGTCCTCATTTGCCAAGTTTATGACAGACGAGGAGATGAATAATCTGATTGCAGCACTTGAAGGAAAGCCGGGAGATCTTCTATTGTTTGCGGCAGACAGAGATAAGATCGTATTCTCTGTGCTTGGAGCGCTTAGATGTGAGATGGCTTCACAGTTAGAACTTACCAGGAAGGATGACTACAGATTCCTCTGGGTAACAGAATTTCCTGTATTTGAGTGGTCAGATGAAGAAGAGAGATATCAGGCTATGCACCATCCGTTCACAATGCCGATGGAAGAAGATCTGGAAATGTTAGAGCAATCACTTGCCGAGATGGAAAGCGGCAAGGGATTTACGGAGTCTAAGGATTCCGGAATGAGCAGAGCTAGAGCGAAGGCTTATGATATAGTATTAAATGGTGTTGAGCTTGGCGGAGGTTCTGTCCGTATCCATCAGGATGATATTCAGGAGAAAATGTTCAAGCTTCTTGGAATCAGCGAAGAGGATGCCAATGACAGATTTGGATTCATGCTTACAGCATTTAAGTATGGTGTACCACCTCACGCAGGACTTGCATTCGGTCTTGACAGAATGATAATGCTTATGACGGGTGCTGAGTCTATCCGTGATGTTATCGCATTTCCTAAGATCAAGGATGCAAGCTGCTTACTTTCTGATGCGCCGTCGACAGTTGACAAGAAGCAGTTAGATGAGCTTTGCATTGAAGTTAAGGTCAGTGAAGAATAATCGTAAACTGGTAAGTTGCTTAATATTTAGAGATAAAAATATTAATAGTTAAGGTAATGTTAAGATTAATAGATTTTACCGCTAAGAATCCTCTGGTATGATAGGTTCATAAAGTTAAGAGAGCAGTTTTGATGAGATTGTGATCATAAAGCTGCAGATAACATATAACCCATACATGGATAAATATTAAAGGAGGAGTCGTTATGTGGGATAGAAAGAAATTAAAAGAAGTAGCAAAAGAAAAGTTTCAGGCTAATTATTGGAAATGTGTTTTAGTTGCGTTATTATTCAGCTTTATCATGGGAGGAGTCGGATACGGCGGCTATCGTGGTAATTATAACTTTAACAACTTCAATAATAACAGTATTAATCAATCATCAGGAAAAGATACTTCTAAAGATGATGATCTCTTCGACGAGGATGATCCGGATGATGCAAAGGTCAAGGCGGCATATGAAAGTCAGCTTGGCAAAGATATAAAAGATGCTATCAAAGATGCTGAAAAAGCAGATAAAGAATCAAGACAAATATTTAATAAGCTTAAGGATTTGGATGGCCCGGGTATGGCAGCTTTTGTTGTAGCTTTAGTAATAGTTGTAGTGATATTTGTATTGATAGCGGTAACTATAGGCATTATGTTTGACGCATTTTTACTCAACCCAATTGAGATAGGATGTGCAAAGTTCTTCTATAAGAATTTAAGTGAACCTGCAAAGGTATCTAATGTAACCAGTGGTTTTGATTATGGCTACAAGAACAATGTTAAGACAATGCTTTGGAGAGACGTATATTTAATTCTCTGGTCTATGCTCTTTATTATTCCGGGCATTGTCAAATCATATGAGTATAAGATGATTCCTTATCTTTTGGCTGAGAATCCGGATATGACTAAGGAAGAGGCATTTGCAGAAAGTAAGAGAATGATGGATGGTCAGAAATGGAGAGCTTTTGTATTAGACCTTTCATTCATTGGTTGGGATATTCTTTCAGGATTATTCACCTTTGGATTGCTTTCAGTATTCTTTGTTGCACCTTACAAGAGATCTGCTCAGGCAGCATTGTATGACGCACTCAAATATGGAACACCGGCTAATCAGATTGAGGCATAAAATTCGGGTTTGGACGCGAAACTCTTATACATTTTTACGCATAGCAGTTTGTCTGATTAACTTCTTTC
>CAMHMG010000074.1 GCA_946186175.1 uncultured Clostridia bacterium
GCGATGATGTAAAGTGCGATAGTAAAGAACAATACATTCTGATATCCGACAGGATTAACCTTGATAACATTACCTGCTGCGTCTGTACCATGCTCGATCCACTCGCCGGAATGGTTAACGATGTATGTAGCAACCTGGTTACCTGTAAGTCCTGCAAATGCCCATGCAGAAAGTGTGATACCGTGAATTGCACTGATGCTGCTCATTCCGTAGTGATCTGATAAAAGTGAAGGCACGTTAGGGAAACCACCACCGTAGCCTGCATTTACGATAAAGATAAGAGCAAGTACAAGGATTACAAGACCTGTATTTCCTTCGCCTGTCTTGATACCCTGAGTAACCATTACAAGTGCAGTAAATGCAATTGATAAAATGAAGATTAATTTATAAATTGTGTTACGGTCTTTCATTGTATCAGCCCATGCTGAGAAACCAAGACGTCCACCTGCATTGAATATAGCAGAGATTGTTGAAATGATTCCTGCTGATGCTGCAAGTCCGATACATTTAACGATCATTTTCTCCTGAGAGATAAGTGCAAGACCACAAGTAATGTTGATGTAGAACATTAACCAGATTCCGATATAGTTTGTCATCGGTTTGGTCTTAAGTACTGACATGATTGAAGGTTTACCTTCGCTGCCTGAAGGCTCATGCCATCCGTCAGGTTTCTTAAGTAAGAGATGTCCAACGAACATCATACAGAA
Organism: uncultured Clostridia bacterium; assembly: GCA_946186175.1. Taxonomy (GTDB): domain Bacteria; phylum Bacillota; class Clostridia; order Lachnospirales; family Lachnospiraceae; genus CAG-590. The sequence continues at coordinate 708 of CAMHMG010000074.1, forward strand.
GTATACGCAAGCAAGAATCCAGAACATCTTGTAGATTCCGCCCTCGCCTAAGTTCTCAAGCATGCTCTGCATGATAGGTGATGCGATAGCCTTAGCAGCACCGAAACCTGCAACTGCAAGTCCTGTTGCAAGACCTTTTCTGTCCTGGAACCAAAGCATAAGTGTCTTAACAGGTGAAAGGTAACCTGTACCAAGACCTACACCCATGATAAAACCGTAGCTTAAATAAATTCCTATAAGTGCTAAAGGACTTCCCTGATGGTTTCCACCATAATAAATGAAGAAACCTGTAAGAGCCATACCTAATGAGAAACAGATAGTTGCTATAAGAGAAGATTTATGAATATCTTTCTCAACGACATTTCCAAGGAATGCTGCTGACATACCGAGGAAAAAGATTGCAAAAGAAAATGCCCACTCAGTTGCTCCTTTTGAAAAGCCAATGTAATCAGCAATCTCCTGTGAAAAGATTGACCAACAGTAAACAGTACCGATACTGCAGTGAAGTAGTAACGCCGGAATAGCCGCGCGAATCCACTTGTTACTGCGCCATCCGGATGAGGTTGTTTCATTTTTTTCCATGATTTTTCTCCTGTTTTATTAAATTTTTTTAGAAAATGCTTGATGGACAAGCATTTTTAATCAGAATACATTATATGTGTAATAATTCTTTTTTGCAATAGTTTATGTAAACTATTTTCAAAAAACCTCAAAATGAGTAAAGTCCTGTCTTGACTTCTCTTTCAATTATCATTATACTATATTCGCGTACATTAAATATTTACGGTAATTTTTGACAATTACCATACGCTAACTGACAGTGGCTTTATGCTGATGATCAGGTTCACTATAATTTACTATGAAAGTTAACGAATTAAGCTCGAAGAGCGTAAATGAGTGTTACTTTCATGTATACATGATGCACTTGGTGAGGTAAGCTCCTCAAAGAGCGCAACTGAACCTTAGTGCTGTTCTGTTGGTACAGTATATAAGTTGACTTGGGAATTTGCTCCATGCGAATGCTTGAGTTAACTGGTAATATAAAATAATAAAAGAAGAGAGGTATATGTAAATGGCAAACATTGATTTGACAAAGTATGGGATTACAGGGACAACTGAGATCGTGTACAACCCTAGTTTTGAGGATCTCTATACAGAGGAGATGAAACCGGAACTTGAGGGTTATGAGAAAGGTCAGGAGACAGAGCTTGGAGCCGTTAATGTTATGACAGGTATCTATACAGGACGTTCTCCTAAGGATAAGTTCATCGTTATGGATGAGAATTCTAAGGACACTGTATGGTGGACATCTGATGAATATCCTAACGACAACCATGTTGCAACTAAGGAAGCATGGGATGCAGTTAAGGAGATTGCTAAGAAGGAGCTTTCTGATAAGAAGCTTTATGTAGTAGATGCTTTCTGTGGTGCTAATAAGGATTCAAGAATGGCAGTGCGTTTCATCATGGAAGTTGCTTGGCAGGCACATTTCGTTAAGAACATGTTCATCCAGCCAACAGCTGAAGAACTTGAGAAATTCGAGCCTGATTTCGTAGTATATAACGCTTCTAAGGCTAAGGTTGAGAATTACAAAGAACTTGGCCTTAACTCAGAGACAGCAGTCGTATTCAACATTACAAGCCGCGAGCAGGTTATCATCAATACATGGTATGGTGGAGAGATGAAGAAGGGTATGTTCTCTATGATGAACTACTATTTACCTCTTAAGGGCATGGCTTCAATGCACTGCTCAGCTAACACAGATATGGACGGTAAGAATACAGCAATCTTCTTCGGCCTTTCAGGAACAGGTAAGACTACTCTTTCTACAGATCCTAAGAGACTTCTTATCGGCGATGACGAGCACGGCTGGGATGACAACGGCGTATTCAACTTCGAGGGTGGATGCTACGCTAAGGTTATCGACCTCTCTAAGGAGAATGAGCCTGATATCTACAATGCAATCAAGCGTGATGCACTCTTAGAGAATGTTACAGTTGATGATGCAGGAAAGATTGATTTCAAGGATAAGAGTGTAACAGAGAATACTCGTGTTTCTTACCCTATTGAGCATATCAAGAATATTGCAAAGAATGTTAATGGTATTTCATCAGGTCCGGATGCACAGAATGTTATCTTTTTATCAGCAGATGCATTTGGGGTACTTCCTCCTGTTTCAATCCTTACACCAGAGCAGACAAAGTATTACTTCCTTTCAGGATTTACAGCTAAGCTCGCAGGTACAGAGCGTGGAATCACAGAGCCTACTCCTACATTCTCAGCTTGTTTCGGACAGGCATTCCTTGAGCTTCATCCTACAAAGTACGCTGAGGAGCTTGTAAAGAAGATGGAGAAGAGCGGAGCTAAGGCATACCTTGTTAATACAGGATGGAACGGAACAGGTAAGCGTATCTCAATTCCAGATACACGTGGAATTATCGATGCAATCTTAAATGGTGACATCAAGAACGCTCCTACTAAGAAGATTCCTTACTTTGATTTCGAGGTTCCTACAGAGCTTCCGGGTGTTAGCACAGAGATTCTTGATCCTAGAGATACTTATGCTGATGCATCTGAGTGGGATGAGAAGGCTAAGGATCTTGCAGGAAGATTCATCAAGAACTTCAAGAAGTATGAGACTAACGAGGCTGGTAAGGCACTTGTTTCAGCAGGTCCACAGCTTTAAGATTGAGTTGAAATATACCTGATTACAGAAGTATAAATAAAAAAAGATAGGGCTGTCGCACTTGGTGTGGCAGCCCGTTTTTTATTTCGTTGGAGATGACTTCCACTTCTATAAGTGTTGAGTTTATAAACAAACTAGTTTCAGTGGGAATTACGAAGTAATGTTGCAACTTGTATATCATAAATTTGTAATAATATTCATATATTGCACTATATCATAAAAGGATCAAAACAGGGAGTATAATATATGAGCATTGGAAAAAAGATAAGTGTTGTAATTAGGGGCTTGATAGTGTCATATGCAGTTACGGGCGTGTTACTTGCTATACTTGCGTTTGCAGTGTATAAACTGCATCTTACAGAAACAATAGCGGATATTGCTATCATAGCTATATATGTAGTAGTAACATTTATAGGGGCGTTTATCGTTGGTAAGCGGGTTAAAGAACGAAAATTTGTGTGGGGACTGATTCTGGGAATGTTATATATAGCAATTATAACTGCTGCTGCATTTGCAATCTCTCATGCATTTCACGTGCCAAATACTGCTGACATAACGACGGCTCTTCTTTGCGTTGGAGGAGGGCTTGTCGGAGGGATGCTCAGTTAATGGCGTTCTTGAAAGGCAATGAAAGACGGACAAATGCAATTTATAATAAAATTTGAAAAAGAAATATATAAAAGCCTTTATTTTTCGTTGACCTTACAAAAACGTTGTGATATACTAATAAAATATTTGTGGGATTGCGCCCTTTTATAAGAACGCAGTGCCATATGAAATCATATATATTACTTGTGTTTCAGGCTTTGAGAGCTTGATATACATTAATATGAAGGTTTACTATATTAATCGAATGGAAAGGATGATAATTATGAAGCATATTAAGACTTTAACAGACAAGACATTAAAGAACACTATGGAGAAGGGCGGATGCGGAGAGTGCCAGACATCATGCCAGTCAGCTTGCAAGACATCTTGTACTGTAGGAAACCAGACTTGTGAGAACAAATAATAATTAAGTAATGAAACAATATATGAGCTGTTGCACTGCCGGAAGGATTAGTAATAGATAATGCAGAGTGGCGGCTCATTCGTTGTGCTTAGGCTTAAGCGGATTAAGAGGTAATAAAGTGGTACATCAATATAAAAACAACGGCTATAACATTGTACTTGACGTCTGCAGCGGATCGGTACATGTTGTAGATGATCTTGTATATGATGTGATCGCACTGTATGAGGACCATACACCTGAAGAGATAGCGGACAAGCTTTCTGATTATTCTAAGGAAGATATTCTTGAAGCATGTGGCGAGATTGGTGAACTTAAGGATGCCGGACTGTTATTCACAGAGGATGTTTATAAGGATGTTATTGTTGACTTCAAGAAAAGAAAGACTGTTGTTAAGGCTTTATGCCTTCATATCGCACATGATTGTAACCTTGCGTGCAAATATTGCTTTGCAGGGGAGGGAGAGTATCATGGTGACAGATCTTTGATGAGCTATGAGGTCGGAAAGAAGGCGCTCGATTTCCTGATTGCTAATTCCGGTAACAGAGTTAATCTCGAGGTAGATTTTTTTGGCGGAGAGCCGCTTATGAATTTTCAGGTCGTTAAGGATCTGGTTGCATACGGAAGATCACAGGAAAAAGAACATAATAAGAAGTTTCGTTTCACACTTACCACTAACGGAGTTTTATTAGATGACGATGTTATGGAGTTTGCTAATAAGGAAATGGCTAATGTGGTGCTTTCTATAGATGGCAGAAAAGAAGTACATGATGCCATGAGACCGACAAGAAACGGTAAGGGTAGCTATGATCTGATCATTGACAAGTTCAAGAAGATGGCGAAACTTCGCAATCAGACAAACTATTATGTGAGGGGAACATTTACTCATTATAATACAGACTTTTCTAAGGATGTTCTTCATCTGGCGGATCTTGGATTTAAGCAGATTTCAATGGAGCCGGTTGTAGCCGGACCTGATATGGATTACGCCATAACACCTGAGGATGTTATGAGTATTTGTGAGGAATACGATCTCCTTGCGAAAGAGATGGTGAAGAGAGAACGTGAAGGAAAAGGATTTAATTTCTTTCATTTCATGATAGATTTATCCGGAGGACCTTGTATATATAAGAGACTTTCCGGATGTGGTTCGGGAACCGAGTATCTGGCGGTAACGCCTTGGGGAGACCTTTATCCGTGTCATCAGTTTGTAGGAATTGAAGACTTTAAGGTAGGTAATGTTGATGAAGGAATAACTAATACTGAGGTTGTCGACGAATTCAAGCTTTGTAATGTATATGCAAAGCCAAAGTGCAGAGATTGTTTTGCGAGATTCTACTGTAGTGGCGGATGTGCCGCTAATTCATATAATTTCCATGGTAATCTTACTGATTCTTACGAAGTGGGATGTGATCTGGAAAAGAAAAGAGTAGAATGTGCAATCATGATAAAGGCAGCACTAGCCGAAGAAGGAGAGTAAAAGGGAAATGAGAAAGACAAAGAGAAACAGTTTGCTTACCATAGTAGTGTTCTTGTTAGCACTGGCTCTTGGTGCCTTTACAACGGTACAGGGTCTTGGAAAGCATCACATTGGAAAAGCAGAGAATATTATTCTTGGTTTGGATCTTGCAGGTGGTGTAAGTATCACCTATCATATCGTCGATGAAGATCCTACAGCGCAGGAGATAAGCGATACAAAGACGCGACTTCAACAGCGTGCTGACGTATACTCTACAGACAGTAGCGTATACCAGGAGGGAACAGACAGATTCAGTATTGAGATTCCGGGTGTATCTGATGCCAATAAGATATTGCAGGATCTTGGTAAGCCGGGCGCGTTGGAGTTCATGGATGAAGAGAATTATCAGAAGTATGCGGCAGGAGAAGAGTATGAGACTGTTCTTACAGGATCAGATGTTAAGAATGCTGCAGCAGCAATTGATAATTCAGGAGCTGTTCAGGAATATGTCGTTCAGTTGGCATTTACTGATGAAGGAACTAAGAAGTTTGCCGATGCTACAACAGCTAATGTTGGTAAGAGAATATATATCATATATGACGGTGAGGTTGCTTCGGCACCTACAGTTCAGACGGCAATTACTGGTGGTAATGCCGTGATCAACGGTATGGAGGATGACGAAGAGGCTAATAAGCTTGCCGAGACAATCCGTATCGGTGCACTTCCTCTTACACTTGAGGAGTTACGTTCTAACGAGGTTGGAGCTACACTTGGTAAAGATGCACTTTCTACAACACTTAAAGCCGGTGCAATAGGTATGGGATTAGTAGCAATCATTATGATAGTGCTTTATCTTCTTCCCGGTTTCATATCAGTTCTGGCACTTTGTGCATATGTTGTATTGATGCTTCTTTGCTTAAATGGATTTAATGCCAGCCTTACACTTCCGGGTCTTGCCGGTATCGTGTTATCAATCGGTATGGCCGTTGATGCTAACGTAATTATATTCACACGTATTAAGGAAGAGCTGGGAGCAGGAGCTACAGTTAAGGCGGCTATTGACGCAGGTTTCCACAAAGCGGCATCTGCAATCTTAGATTCTAATATTACAACACTCATTGCAGCGGTTGTGTTATATATCATGGGTATAGGATCGATTAAAGGATTTGCTCTTACTCTTGGAATCGGTATTGTGCTTTCAATGTTCACAGCACTTTTTGTAACAAAGCATCTTTTGAAAGCAGTTTATACATTAGGAGCTACTAATCCTAAGTTATACGGATCAAAGAAAGAGCCTAAGGTATCCGGATATGTCAAATTATCTAAGATCACATTTACAATTTCAATTATAGCAGTATTGGCAGGACTTATTGCACTTCCTATATTCAAGGCGAAGACAGGATCAACTCTTAATTACAGTCTTGAGTTTACAGGTGGTACATCAATGACTGTTGATTTTGAAGATCACTACGATCTTGCTAAGGCAGAGAGTGAGATTCTTCCTGTAATCTGTGATGCTGCCGGAATATCTGATGCGGATGTTCAGGTTCAGAACGTTCAAAACAGTAATGAGATAGTGTTCAAGACACCTGAGCTTAAAGTTGATAAGCGTGACGCTGTCGAGACTGCTCTTAAGGATAACTTCAAGGTTAAAGAAATCAATGTTGAGAATATCAGCTCTACAATAAGTGGTGAGATGCAGAGAAATGCTATAGTATCGGTTATTATTGCTACAATCCTTATGCTTATCTACATTGCATTCAGATTCAGTGATGTCAAGTTCGGTGCTGCAGCTGTTATCGCTCTTTTACATGACGTATTGGTAGTATTTGCGGTTTATTCAATCGGAAGACTTTCGGTTGGTAATACATTTATCGCATGTATGCTTACAATCGTAGGTTACTCAATTAATGCGACTATCATTATCTTTGACCGTATCCGTGAGAACCTTGTTATTATGAATGGCAAGGGTGAAACCTATGAAAACATTGTTAATACTTCAATTTCTCAGACATTGACAAGAAGTATATATACAACACTTACAACATTTGTTATGATAATGATGTTGTTCATTATGGGTGTTACATCTATTAAAGATTTTGCCCTTACACTTATGTGTGGTCTTATCTGTGGTGCCTACTCTTCTGTATGCATTACGGGACCGTTGTGGTATATGCTTAAGACCAAAATGGGTCAGGAAGAGAAAAACAGCAGTAACAAGAAAGTTTCTGTTGGTAAGAAGAAAAACGCGTAAAATATTAATACAGGGGCATGGCGAAAACCATGCCCTTATTCTATATAGCCGGAGTAATATATGTCAGATAGAAAATGGATTATCAGAGCAAAACGTGCAGATTTCTTTGCACTAGGTGAAAAATTTCATATTGACCCGGTAGTTGCAAGACTGCTTGTGAACCGTGACATAAAGGAAGAAGATTTTGAAGATTTTCTGCATCCGGAAGAAGCGGCATTTCATGATCCATACCAGATAGAGGATATGAATCAGGCTGTTCGTGTTATCATTCATGGCATCGAAGAAGGTCATAAGATGAGAATTATATCTGATTATGATGTTGACGGAGTTATGTCTAACTACATTCTTTATACAGGTCTTAAGAGAATTGGTGCTGATGTTGATTATGTGATCCCTCACCGTGTTAAGGATGGCTATGGAATAAGCAGGGAAATGATAGATGATGCGATCAATGATGGAATAACAACAATTGTAACCTGTGATAACGGTATTGCCGCTAAGGACGCACTTCAAAAGGCAAAGGCAGCAGGGCTATCTGTAGTTATAACGGACCATCATCAGGTGCCGTTTAACATGGAAGATGGAGAGAAGAAGTACATTCTTCCACCTGCGGACGCCATACTTAATTCAAAAAAGGAGAGCTGCCACTATCCATATAAGGAATTGTGTGGGGCAGGCGTTGCCTATAAATTTGTAGAATGTCTGTATGATAAAAGAGATATACCTAAAGAGGAACTTGATGATTTTCTTGAATTTGTAGCTGTTGCTACGATATGTGATGTAGTTCCTCTTAATGGTGAGAACAGGCTGTTTGTAACTAAAGGTCTTCCGAGAATACGTGTCTCAAATAATCAGGGAATGAGGGCGTTGGTGCGTGCAAATGAGCTGTCGGATACAACTATAAATGCAGGGCACGTGGGATTCCGTATTGGACCTTGTATCAATGCTTCAGGGCGGCTTGAAAGTGCAATGCTTTCGATGGAGCTATTTTTAGAGGAAGATGCGGAAAAAGCAATCAGTAAGGCACAGGAATTAAAAGAGATAAATGATGAACGCAAGGAGCTGACAAGACAGGGAGTTGACAAAGCAGAAGAGATTGTCAGAGACAGAATCACAGATAAAGTTTATGTCATATATATTCCTGAGTGTCATGAAAGTCTTGCAGGGATAATTGCGGGAAGAATCAGAGAAAGATATAACAGACCTGTATTTGTGCTTACAGACAGTGAGGATGCCGAAGTTCTCAAAGGTTCGGGACGTTCGACCGAGGAATATCATATGTATGAAGCGTTAAAGGAATGTGAGGAAGTTCTCATCAAATTTGGAGGACATGCCGGCGCCGCAGGTTTCTCTCTGTACAGAGATAAGCTTGAAGAGTTTAAAGAAAGATTAAATGATAATTGTAAATTGACCGATGATGATCTTGCCGCTAAAGTTATGATAGATGTTCCAATGCCGATTGCCTATGTAACCGAAGAGTTGATAGGGCAGATTGAAAGTCTTGCACCGTTTGGACAGGGTAACCCAAGACCTGTGTTTGCCCAGAAGGATCTTCGTATAAGATCGGCAAAGATACTTGGCAAAGAACAGAGTGTTGTTAAAGTAGTTCTTGAAGATACGGATGGTTTTGCCGGAGAGGGAATATATTTTAATGCTTCAGAATTTTCTGAGAATATTATCAGCTGGTTTGGTCAGGAGGAGTATGACAAAATGATGCATGGCTGGCTTAACAATGTTATGCTTAATATCATTTATTATCCTGACATTAATGAGTTTAACGGAAACAGAACCATACAATATAAGATCATGGAATATTCTATGGCTACGATAAGAGAAGTATTATAACTGTTCAGGCAGTATCTTGCATTTACTGCAAGATTCGTACGAAAACATATATTATACGACTAGTTATTATCAGACATTATGGACAGAGAAATAATGCACTCCTAGGATAATTTATGTAAAAACTGCTAAAAATGAGATATATAGCAATTTTTTACGTTACAATAAGAGATTTATGGGGTATAATTCTAATAATTACTATGTGAGTTGATTAGAAGGAAGGTGAGAGTATGGCCGGAATAGTGAATTTGGATAAGGAGTTATCAACACCTAAGGATTTTACACCGCCTGAGGAACTGTATAAAACTTTGATAGACGAAGTCCTGAAATACCATCCTAACACTGATATATCCATGATTGAGAAGGCTTATCATATTGCTGATAAGGCACATGAGGGGCAGTTACGCAAATCCGGAGAGCCATACATCATGCATCCTCTTTGTGTTGCTATAATTTTGGCAGAGCTTGAGCTTGATAAAGAGACTATAGTTGCAGGTATCCTACATGATGTTATTGAAGATACGATCATGACGGATGAAGAATTAGAACGCGAATTCTCCTCTGAGATACTTTTGCTTGTCGAGGGTGTTACTAAGTTGACACAGCTTAATTTTTCTCAGGATAAGATTGAAGTACAGGCAGAGAATCTTCGTAAGATGTTTCTTGCTATGGCAAAGGATATCCGGGTAATTCTTATCAAGCTTGCTGACCGTCTGCATAATCTTCGTACTCTTCAGTATCAGAGCCCGGCTAAGCAGATCGAAAAGTCTAGAGAGACGTTAGACATTTATTCACCTATAGCACACAGGCTCGGTATAAGTAAGATCAAGGTTGAACTTGATGATATCTCACTTAGGTATCTTGAGCCTGAGAAGTTCAAAGAGCTTAAGGCGGAGCTTGATGAGAGTTTAGAGGAAAGAGAAACATTTATTAAAGATATAATTGAAGAAGTTAGAGATTGTATAGAAGCAGCGGGAATCAAGGCAGAGATTAGTGGGCGTGTTAAGCATTTCTTCAGTATCTACAAGAAGATGAAGAATCAGAATAAGACGTTAGATCAGATATATGATATATTTGCAGTTCGAATTGTTGTAGACAGCGTTCGTGACTGTTATGGAGCGCTTGGCGTGATTCATGAGAAATATAAGCCGATTCCTGGTAGATTCAAGGATTATATCGCTATGCCCAAAGCGAATATGTATCAGTCTCTTCACACAACTCTTATCTCAAAGAGTGGAAGACCGTTTGAGATTCAGATACGTACTTACGAGATGCATAGGACTGCTGAATATGGTATTGCCGCGCATTGGAAATATAAGGAGAATCTTTCAGGTTCTTCAAAGGACAGAGAAGAGGAGAAGCTTATATGGCTTCGACAGTTATTAGAGCTTCAGCAGGAGAATAATGACAACAAAGAGTTCATGAACAATGTTAAGACCGATCTTGATCTCTTTGCAGAGCAAGTGTATTGTTTTACTCCTGATGGTGATGTTAAGAATCTTCCGGCTGGTTCTACTCCTATAGATTTTGCTTACAGTATTCATTCAGCTGTCGGTAATAAAATGGTTGGCGCAAGAGTTAACAGCAGGGTTGTTCCTGTTACTTATACGTTACAGAATGGTGATCGCGTAGAGATCATTACTTCAGGTAATTCCAAGGGACCGAGCCGTGACTGGCTGACAATTGTCAAATCCGGTCAGGCAAGAAGTAAGATTAATCAATGGTTTAAGCAGGAGTTCAAGGAAGAGAATATAACTAAGGGTAAAGAACTTCTTATCCAGTATTGCAAGAGCAAAGGATATAATTATACCGACTATTCAAAACCTGAATTGCAGCATGCGGTAATGGTCAAGTATAATTTTAATGACTGGGAATCAGTTCTTGCAGCTATCGGTCATGGCGCGCTTAAAGAAGGACAGGTAGTCAATAAGCTTATTGAAGCTAAGAACAAAGAGTTTAAGGCTCAGATGACGGAAGATGATCTGGTTGAGCAGATCAATCACAACGGTGAGGTTCGTCGTTATGCCACAACTAAGGGTGGAATAACTGTCAAAGGAATTGATGATGTGGCTGTACATTTTTCAAAATGTTGTTCACCTGTTCCTGGTGATGAGATAGTCGGTTATGTTACAAGAGGCCGAGGAGTATCTATTCACAGAACAGATTGTATTAATGTCATTGGTATGAATGAGGTTGACAGATCGCGCCTGATTGAAGCAGAGTGGCTTGAAAATGCAGATGATGCTTCGGGTTCGGTATATTCTACAGAGATCAAGATATATGCTGCGGACAGAACCGGTATGCTTTTTGATGTTTCCAAGATATTCACAGAGGCTAATATTAATGTTACCGCAATCAACAGTAAGAGTAGCCGTAAGAATGAGA
>CAMHMG010000075.1 GCA_946186175.1 uncultured Clostridia bacterium
ACTTATTATTATTTTATGCTAAGATGGTTGGTGTGTGTATTGGGTAGGTGATTTTTATTTATGCTTGTTGTTCAGGTGTTCACAAAATCTTCACAAAAATTATTAGCACTCACCCTTGACGAGTGCTAATAAAAGTGGTATAACATAATCAGAAACAGAAAAGAGTGGTTATCAAGAAGATAATCTTGAAACTGATTCGGATTTTGTTTCACAACGTATAAACCAGCTACAGTTACATATAATAAGAATGATGTAACTGCGACAATAAAATCATAGTGAAGGAGAGATGACTTATGATGGTACCTAGTATTTTTGGAGAAAACTTATTTGATGATTTCTTTGATGACTTTTTTGACTGGCCTGCATATGACAAGCAGATGAAGAATGCACAGAAGAAACTTTATGGAAGACATGCAGATAACATGATGAAGACAGATGTAAGAGATCATGATGATCATTATGAGATTGATGTTGACCTTCCTGGATTCAAGAAGGAAGAGCTTTCCTTGGAACTTACAGAGGGTTATCTTACAATCAAGGCTGCCAAAGGTCTCGATAAGGATGAGAAAGAGAAGAAGACCGGTAAGTATATTCGCCGCGAACGTTATATGGGCAGTATGACAAGATCCTTCTATGTCGGCGATACTGTTACTCAGGAGGACATCAAGGCCGAGTATAGGAATGGTGTATTGAAACTTACAGTTCCTAAGCCTGATCCTAACAAGAAAGTTGAAAAGGCCAATTATATTGCTATCGAAGGATAATGATTAACAAGTAACTTATAAGCGTTGTAAGAGCACCTGCAGTTTCGCAGGTGCTCTTTTTGTGGTTTGGGAAACTCGATTGAAGCTATTTTCAGTAAACAGGGGATAAAGGCTACTGCCGACATACGGATGTGGCGGAAGTGGAGAGACAGAAAAGAAGATGAAAGATATCTGAAATTTTAAAAGAGTTCATTTAATAAAAATGCCGTTTGCGGCAAAAAAATTAAATGAAATGGTTGCATAATTTTTGGAACTTGTTATACTATAATTAATAAAAATGCCGTTTGCGGCAAAAAAATTAAATGGAGGTTGCTATGGAAATAAATAGAGATGTATACCTTGAGAGACTTATTGTTAGAAAGCACAATGGGTTTATTAAAGTAATAACCGGAATACGAAGATGTGGAAAATCATATCTGTTAAATACATTGTTTTATAATCATTTGAAAAGTGAAAATATAGCAGAGGATCATATTATTAAATTTGCCTTTGATACAGCACAGGATTTATTAAAAATAGGAGAAGACCCTATTATCCTCGACAACAAAAAAGAAGACCGAAAAGTAGATCCTTCCAAGTTTCTTAACTGGTTAATGCCACAGATAAATGGGGATGAAATGCATTATCTTCTATTGGATGAGGTGCAGAAGTTAGGTGCATTTGAATCAGTATTGAACGGATTCCTTCGTAATAGTAATGTGGATGTTTATGTTACGGGTAGTAATTCCAAGTTTTTATCAAAGGACATATTGACTGAATTTGAGGGCAGAGGAGATGAGGTTCATGTCTTTCCTTTATCCTTCTCGGAATATTATGCTTTCAAGCAGGGTGATAAAGGTGAAGCCTATGATGATTACTCTGTGTATGGCGGACTTCCGGCAGTTGCGCTCATGACAACTGAAGAACAGAAGACAAACTATTTGATTTCACAGATGAAGAATGTATATCTTAGGGATATCATTCTTAGATATTCAGTACAGGATGAAGCCGTACTCGGCGAGGTAATGGATGTAATTGCATCGGGGATTTCTACACTAACAAATCCTAGAAAAATAGCCAGTACAATGAATTCTGTTCATGGAACGACTACATGTGATACAACGGTTGACAAGTATATTGGTTATGCGGAAGAGGCTTTTATGCTCACTCGTGTAAAAAGGTATAATGTAAAGGGAAGAAAATATATTGGTACACCGTATAAAATATATTTCGAGGATACAGGACTCAGAAATGCACGTTTAGCTTTCAGGCAGATTGAAGAAACTCACATTATGGAAAATATCATCTACAATGAATTAAGGTTTCGAGGTTACCAGGTAGATGTTGGAACAGTGGAATCGAGGGAAAAAGACGCTGACGGAAAGGAAGTACGAGTGCAGAGAGAAATTGATTTTATAGCTACTTTGGGAAGTAAAAAATATTATATTCAATCGGCTTATGCAATCCCAAATAAAGAAAAGTATGAGCAGGAAACTATGTCATTTGAACGCATTATGGATTCTTTCAAAAAGATTATTATTGTTGAGAAGAGTATGAAACCTCGTTATGATGAGAATGGTTATTTGATGATGGGTGTGAAAGAATTTTTACTAGATGCAAACAGCCTGCTTATCTGAAGGAAGGTGGAGGCAAATCGTTGGCCTGTCGAACATAAATCACATCAGGCTATGGGAATAAAGATGATAATTATAAATCACGTAGAGAAGAAGACCGGTAAGTATATTCGCCGCGAACGTTATATGGGCAGCATGACAAGATCCTTTTATGTCGGCGATACTGTTACTCAGGAGGACATCAAGGCCGAGTATAGGAATGGTGTATTGAAACTTACAGTTCATAAGCCTGATCCTAACAAGAAAGTTGAAAAGACCAATTATATTGCTATCGAAGGATAATGATTGACAAGTAACTTATAAGTGTTGTGAGAGCACCTGCAGTTTCGCAGGTGCTCTTTTCGCATTTTCATAAAGAAATGAAATAACGTAATTCTTGACAGTCAGCCCGGGTTAATATAAGATTAATTAGCATTTATTGAAAGATGGGAATATGAGTATAGATGAAGAAATACTGTATAATGATCGTAGATGATGATGTTAATATAGGTAATATGTTACAGGAAGCACTTGAAAAAAACAACTACAGTGTTATCCGTGCATATTCCGGTACGGAGGCACTTATGGTTTTGGAGAAAACGAAGCCCGATCTTATACTGTTAGATCTCATGCTTCCGGGGCTGACGGGTGAAGAGCTGATGCCTCATCTGAAAAAGACGCTCACTATAGTTATGAGTGCCAATTCAGATATAGAGAGCAAGGTGAGACTACTGTATAATGGAGCCAGTGATTATATAACCAAACCATTTGTTATCTCTGAATTGCTGGCAAGAGTTGCTGCGCAGCTCAGACTTGCTAATTCTGATAATGAAGAATCTTCAAGCTATGTGAGTGACAATAAGATCAATGTTGGCGGTGTTACATTAGATCCTGATCTTATGAGTGTTAGTGCCAACGGTAAGAATGCGGTTCTTACAAGAACGGAAGAGGCCATACTTCATATTCTTATGAATAATCCCAACCGGCCGTTGGGAAGAAGTACTATACTCGACCGTATTAGTTTAAGCACGCCGGATTGTACGGAGAGATCTCTAAAGCAGCATATCTTCAATCTCAGGAAGAAACTTCAGGCTTTAGATGGTGTCGATCACATAGAAACCATTTACGGAATTGGATTCAAATATAAATCTTGACAATATCTTGACATTTCGTTTACCACTTTCTTGACATGAGAGTGGTAAATTTTTATTTAAAGAAGAAAATAATAAGAAAGGTACGTGACAAAAGTTACGTGATGGGAAAACAAACTCATGGATTACGTTTTCAAAAGCTATGATTTATGCAAACAATATGGTTCATTTTCAGCTCTTAACAATCTGAATATGGAGATACCGAAGGGCTCTATATATGGATTTGTCGGGAAAAATGGAGCCGGCAAAACAACATTGATAAGACAGATATGTGGACTTCAGTCTCCAACGTCAGGCTCATTTGAACTTATGGAGTATAAGAATGACAGTAAGGATATCGTTCGTGCAAGACGAAGAATGGGTGCAGTGGTAGAGACTCCTGCCATATTCAAAGACCTGAGTGCAAGATCTAATCTTATACAGCAGTGTCTGTTGCTTGGATTGCCTGATTATAGCAAAGTGGATGGACTTCTTGAGCTTGTTGGCCTTGCTGATACAGGAAAAAAGAAAGCAAGAAATTTCTCTTTGGGAATGCGCCAGAGACTCGGTATTGCAATAGCGCTTTGCGGAGATCCTGACTTTATTATCCTTGATGAGCCAACCAATGGACTTGATCCTCAGGGTATCATTGAGATCAGGGAGCTTATTATCAAGCTTAACAAGGAGAGAGGAATTACATTTCTTATTTCAAGCCATATCTTAGACGAACTCTCAAGAATGGCAACCCACTATGGATTTATCGATCAGGGAAGTATTGTTCGTCAGATGAGTAGTGAAGAGCTTCAGCGTGAATGCTGTAAGTCAGTCAGAATGAGAGTAAATGATACAAAACTGTTATCAAAGGTACTTGATGAAAAACGATATGATTACAAGATATTAGGTCCGGATACAGCTGATGTATATGAGGAATTGGTATTTTCTGATATGGTTAAGCGTTGTGAAAAGGTAGGATGTTCGATCATAAGTATGGAGGAGCACGACGAAAGTCTGGAAGCATTCTATCTTTCACTCTTAGGAGGCAGCGGTAATGATTAGATTGATATATAACGATACAAGAAGGCTGCTTACCAGCAGGTACTTCAAGCTTTGCGTTTTAATTAATATCGGTTATGAGATTTTCCTGGTTGCCGGACTTAAGATAGTTGTTACCCTATTTTTACACCAATCTCTTAGTGCTGACGAGGTGGCATTTAACTATAGTGAATTTTCTATATTTCTGATAACTGCAAGTACGCTTCTTACCACAATAAGCGATTTTACTGATGGAGGGATCAGAAACAAACTGATAACCGGTGCTACAAGACCGCAGATAGTTTTATCATCTCTCTTTACGGGAATGCTTCAGGGGATTATTCATACATTCTTTGCATGTATCACATCCGTTATTCTGTGTTCTGTATTGACGAGCGGATACAATACATATAACGTGCGAGAGATTGCTGATTACTGGTTGGTCATGACTCTTGCATGCATGGCTATCGGAGTTTTTTCAACGGCCATAATTATGATGTTGGGAGGAAGAAAATCCTCTTATGTGGTGGGGCTTGCTATAGCCTTTGCCTTGAGGATATTCACAGCTTATGTTCTTTCTAAACTATATCCCGAGAAGGGAGAATGTAAGCTTGAGGGAGCAAGACTTATCATATATAGATTTTGTGAAAGGTATGTACCATATCTGTTCATGTCTATGAGACCTCATTGGAATTTCGTAAGCTATGTTGCGGGGAGTGTAGGACTCATGTGTATATCTGTATTGCTGGCACTTGCGATATTTAACAAAAAAGAACTCGTATAATCAATAATTTAGGAAGGAAACCAATATGATCAATTTATATAAAGCGAATATGTCGCGACTTTTTCATAATATATTATATATTGCAGGATGCGTGATAGCTATAGCGGCTACTGCAGCATTTACTGCAGGGATGGTACATAATCCATACATAGACAGAATGGGTGAGGAGTCCAGAATGATCTTCATCAGTGCAGCGATGATTGCATTTTTCACTATATTTATCCCGATCTTCACGAATCCGGAGTATACCGATGGAAGCATAAGGAACAAAATAGTATCCGGATACTCTCAGAAGCAGGTGTATATGAGCTATCTTCTGTGCCATTTTACTGCAGCAGCAGTTATGTGGTTATTCTATATGATCGGTGGAATAATAGGCGGTGCAAGACCTGACGGTAGAATACTGGTAACTAATATCATCATTTTGTTTGCTGTTCTAAGCTATATATCTTTTTTGATGATCATAGCTTTACGCCTTAAGAAAATGGTTATTGTTGCAATCCTTTCGATTCTTACCCTCAATATGAGTTATTCTTCAGTGATGTTCGGTAATGCGATACTCACCATTATGGAGGATGAATCAAGGAAGATCGGTGCTGTTATATACAATATCTCTTCTCTGGGACAATGGTTTGCCAATACAGGGTTTGCAGATGATTTTGCTAATCCGGGACTGCATATTCAGCTTATGGTCTCGGTGGCATTGATATTATTTACAACAGCTATAGGGACACTGGCGATCAACAAGAGAGATTTAGCATAGTATAAAGGGGCAGCTTAAAATGAAGAATTACAGAAAAACATGGATTATTACCATGGCATTGACAATAATATACCTGGCTGTTTTGCTGGTTCTGAGATCAAGCGTTGTCTTCACGGCAGAGAAGCGATTAGAAGGAATAGATAAAGCAGGTACAAGCTTTGCTGAATTAGAGATACCAACGGATGTGCGTGTTGTCGGTATCGGTGAGGCAACACACGGCAATCGCGAGTTTCAGATAGCAAAACTTAAGGTCCTTAAAAAGGTTGTCGAGGAAGGTGATGGACGTTCTATAGCATTTGAAATGTCGGCAGGAGAAGGTGCCGAGATAAATGATGCAATTCATGAAAATGTTTCTGATCTTACGGAGCTTGTGAGTAAAACTGATTACCCCATTTATGATACTGAAGAAATCGTAGAACTTCTGACATGGATGAGGGAGTATAATCAAACAGTGCCATATGAAGAATCACTGATGTTTTATGGCATAGATATGCAGGGCGCCTACAGGTCGATAGATTATCTGAAGTCAAAGGCACAAAGTAATCCTAGTCTATTCACCGAAGAAGAGATCAATGTACTTTCAGAAATTGATACCAAAGATGATAAATGTTTAGAATATCGTGATCTGTATGAAGAGATGTATGACAGGTTTTCCGCTGTGGATAATACGGATGGCAGGCTGCTTGCAATACAGGCAGATGTTATACTTAAGTTCATAGATGCGCCCGATTTTGATAAGAGTCAAGACGATTATAGCAATTACAGAGATAAGTCTATGGCTCAGAATCTCAAAAACTACTCGGAGATAGAAGAAAATCGTGGATTTTCCCAGATGGTCGTAACTGCTCATAATGGGCATGTAATGAGAGGTTCCTCTGATATGGATGATGATGGATCTAATTCTACTATGGGAGAGAGAATAGATCAGATCTTTGAGGGAAGATATTTCTGTATCGGAACAGAATTCTACAATGCAACAGTCAATATTCATACTGCGGGAACATTTGATGAAAATTACGAAAGAGCAGATCATGATTATTGCAGTGATGATATACTTGCATACCAGGCCCGCTTCTTTGATGATGAGAGATACTGTCTTGACTTCACAAAGATCACTGATAAAAACAGTAAGATTTATAAAATGATACATGGGAAAATGTTCATGGGATTAGTGGGAGAAGGCTATACAGTACTAAATGATATGTATAAGGTCGAGAGAATGAAGATAATTCCTGCTGACAGATTTGACGCCGTATTGTATTATTATTGCGTAACACCGATTGATCCGATACATTATTAATGCCCGGTAAAATAATCAGAATGGATGGTATGATATGCAATATATATTACTGGTAAGCGTAATAATCAATATATTATTGATTACAAAAATTCTTATACTAAGGATATCTATAAAAAATCTTCGCATCGATTATGAAGAACGTGCCGGTCTTGGGAGCAATACGTTGCTCCGTGTGACCGGCAGGGATCATGAAATGCGAAAGCTTGTCATTTCCATGAATAAGACCTTAGAAAAGCTACGGGATTCATTTCAACAATATGAACAGGGAGATCAGGAGTTCAAAACTGCGATCACGAATATTACCCATGATCTTAGAACTCCCCTTACATCTATATCAGGTTACCTTGAACTTAGTGAGGAGATAAGCAAATCGGATGATCTCAAACGTTATCTGGATATAATCAGGGAAAGAACGGAAACTATGAAAAAACTTACAGAAGAACTCTTTGATTACTCCATAATAACTGGCGGTGAGGTGACTGAAGAAAAGAGGGATGTATTCGTTAACCAGGTGCTTGAAGACTGTGTTATGGACTTCTATCCTGCATTTATGGAGCGGGGAATTGAGCCTGTTTTAGATATTACAGAGAAACATATAGTCCGGTTCCTCTATCCTTCGTATGTTGAAAGGATA
The DNA here is from genome assembly GCA_946186175.1 of uncultured Clostridia bacterium. Lineage (GTDB taxonomy): Bacteria > Bacillota > Clostridia > Lachnospirales > Lachnospiraceae > CAG-590. The sequence goes on from CAMHMG010000075.1 coordinate 8,000, forward strand.
ATAACGAACCTGCTTAGTAATGCGCTGAAATATAGTGATGGGGATCTGGAAATTACACTTTCTGAAAACGGAAAACTTCGTATTGCCAATTCGGCAAAAGCACTTTCAAATGTAGAGGTTAATAAACTATTTAACAGATTCTATACTGTGGAAAATGCAAGGAACAATTCAACAGGACTCGGACTTTCCATTGTGAAGCTGTTTACGGAGAGAATGGGGTGTAAGCTCGATGCCGGTTACGAGAGCGGCAAGCTTGTGATTGAAATAGATTTCCCTGAAAAATGAAGGCAATAAAGGTAATATAAGATAGTTGTCTGCTTGAAAAATATGGTTGTTGTATGTGTGAAATTGTGATAAAGTTAATGCAGTTGTATGATTTTATCACAGTTTCATACTTTTTTTATGAAAATACATGAGCGCGAAACTCTTTTATACTTTTTTTATTTATGCATATTATATTTATCCAACGCAGACACGTTCTCACTCCGTTGCTCACGTAGCGGTACTAAATTCGCAGTATCCTGCTCATTAACTACCGACGATCGCATAACTGAGGCCTTGGCGAATTTCATGAGCCTAGTCCGAAGTATACAACGGAAAGGGTCTGCTTATGGATATTATATAATATGCACAGACAAATATACGTACTATAAGAGTTTCGCTCTTCACAATTAGATATTTATAAAAAATATTAGGGAGAGAATATAACAGATATATGCAGGAATACGAATTGATTGCCCCTTGTCATTTTGGATTAGAGGCAGTGTTAAAAAGAGAGATAACAGATCATGGATATGAGATTGTTGAAGTGTCAGACGGGCGTGTTGTTTTTAAGGGCGATGCGGCTGCGATTGCGAGGGCTAACATATTCATAAGAACTTCCGAAAGAATAATGCTTAAGGTAGGAAGTTTTAAGGCAGTTACCTTTGATGAGTTGTTTGAAAAGACTAAGGAACTGCCATGGAATGAGTTTTTGCCTAGTGATGCAAAGTTCTGGGTGACCAAGGCAACGACCAACAAGTCAAAGCTTTTTTCAAGCTCAGATATCCAGTCTATTGTCAAAAAAGCGATTGTGGAAAAATTAAAGAAGATATACCGCATAGGCTGGTTTGAGGAAAATGGTGCCGAGTATCCTATAAGGGTGTTCATTTTCAAAGATATTGTAACGATAGCATTAGATACTTCAGGTATTTCGCTTCACAAACGGGGATATCGTCAGCTGGTTGGAAAAGCACCAATATCGGAGACATTAGCGGCAGCACTTATTATGCTCACGCCATGGAATAAGGATAGAATTCTCGTTGATCCATTTTGCGGAAGTGGAACATTTCCTATTGAAGCGGCAATGATCGGGGCTAATATAGCACCGGGAATGAACAGGGAATTCACTGCCGAGAACTGGAAGAATATTATACCGAAGAAAATGTGGTATGATGCTGTGACGGAAGCGGAGGACAATATAATCCGTGATGTGAAGATGAGCATTCAGGGTTATGATATAGATGGTGATATTGTTAAATGTGCTATGCAAAACGCAAGAGAAGCAGGCGTTGAGGAGCATATTCACTTTCAGGCAAGGGATATGAGACATTTGTCAAGCCCTAAGAAATATGGATTTATAATAACCAATCCACCATATGGTGAACGTCTTGAGGACAAGAAAGAACTGCCGGCTTTGTATAAGGATATTGGCAAGTCGTTTGATTCATTGGATACCTGGTCGAAGTTCATTATCACTTCTTACGAAGATGCGGAGAAGTACCTTGGGCGTAAGGCAACGAAGAACAGAAAAATATATAACGGTATGATCAAATCATATTATTATCAGTATATGGGCCCTAAACCTGCGCTCGAAGTTAGAGCTCGCAAGGCGAGCTCTTAGAGAGAGCCAGATGATAGATGTCCGCAATCGACGAGCATAGTATGCGAAGTCGGAGCGGAAACAGCGAACCATGCGCTCGAAGTTAGAGCACGCAAGGCGAGCTCAAATAATAATTAGGAGAAATATTATGGAAAAACTTATATTTGCAACAGGTAATGAAGGAAAGATGAAAGAGATCCGAATGATTCTCGGGGATCTTGACTATGAGATACTGTCAATGAAAGAGGCTGGGATATCTGCCGATATAGTTGAGGATGGAAAGACTTTTGAGGAAAATGCAGAGATCAAGGCTAAGGCTATAAGCAAGATTGCAAACTGTCTTGTGCTTGCAGATGATTCAGGTCTTGAGGTTGATTACATGGATAAGCAGCCTGGCATTTATTCTGCAAGATGGATGGGCGAGGATACATCCTATGATGTTAAGAATAATAAGATAATCGAGAATCTTGACGGAGTGCCTGATGAGAATAGGACTGCAAGATTCGTATGTGCCGTTGCTGCAGCATTTCCTGACGGAAGAGTTATTACCAGACGTGGAACTATCGAGGGAATAATAGGCTATGAGCAGCGTGGAGAGAATGGCTTCGGCTATGACCCCATTTTCTATCTTCCGGAGTACGGCAAGACTACAGCAGAATTGTCTCCTGAGGAGAAGAATAAGATAAGTCACAGAGGAAGAGCTTTAGAGCAGATCAAAGAAGAACTGCTGAAGAAATAACGTAGCTTTTAGGTAGCATCTCGCATTTACTGCGAGATGTGTACGAAATAACAGAAAAATCCGGGCTTTGGAAGAGTTGGCATGTGTTTGTAAAGGTAGGAAAGTTGGTAAAGATATATGCGGATTTTGGTAATCAGTGATTCACATGGAAAAAATGATGATGTTAAACAGGTGATCAAACAGGTCGGAGACATCGATATGTTCATACATCTTGGTGATGTTGAGCGTGGTGTGGATTACATTAACAGTCTCACAGATGTGGAAAAGCATATTATATCGGGTAATAATGATTATGCGCTGGATCTGCCGGCGACGGATTCATTTATGATAGCTGATAAGAAGGTATTCATAACCCATGGTCATAGGTTCTATGTGGGAAGCGGCGTTGAGCGCCTTAGAGAATATGCTCTTGAGAATGGATATGATATTGTCATGTATGGGCATACCCATGTGCCGTTTTTGGAGGTGGGAGACAAGGTGACGATACTTAATCCCGGAAGCATTTCATATCCGAGACAGGACGGCAGAAAGCATACATTTATGATGATTGATGTGGATCCTAAGGGTGAATTTCACTATAATATAGCCACTTTGAAATCGTCTCTTCGAGATTATTATGAGGGTTTCTTCTAGAAAAAGTATGGATGATTGCAAAACTTAAAAATCTTCCTTACTGTGTTTTGCAATCGTTTAGTCAAAATAGATAAGAAAATGGATGAGGAAAAGATAGAATGAAAAAAGGTCAGATATGTGAGGGTAAGGTATATAAGTACTCTTTTCCCAATAAAGGTTATGTGAAAATTGAGGACAGAGATATATGTGTTAAAGGCGCACTTCTGGGACAGCAGGTGCGTTTTTCTGTTAAGCGTCTGAAAAAAGGTGCAGGAGAGGGAAGACTTCTTGAAGTAATGGAAAAGTCGGAACTTGAGGATGTAGAGGCACAGTGTCCCCATTTTGGAATGTGTGGAGGATGCGCTTACCAGACATTAAGTTATGAAAATCAGCTGCGGTTAAAAGGCGAGCAGGTTAAAAATATCCTTTCAAATGCGATTTTGACTGTGGATAATAATGTGGATAATGTGGATAACGTTGATAAATGGTGGGAAGGAATCAAACAAAGTCCGGTTACCTGCGCATACCGTAATAAGATGGAATATTCCTTTGGTGACGAGTACAAAGATGGTCCGCTTTCCCTTGGAATGCACAGAAAAGGCGGTTTTCATGATATTGTTACTGTGGATAAATGTACGATCGTAGATGATGATTACAATAAGATCATTCGTTTGATCCGTGATTTTTATGAGGAAAAAGAAGTACCATTTTACAAGAAGATGCAGCATGTGGGAGTGCTGCGCCATCTTGTTGTCAGACAATCGGCAAGTAATAAGGATATACTAGTCAATCTCGTTACGACCACAAGAGATGATCTTTCAGCAACAAATGTGGTTGCGAAAACTGATTTAAGTGATGAATGCATTGACGAAAAACAGCTTGAGCTGTCACAAAAATTATACCTGGATGAATTGTGTGAGAAGCTGTTAGCCCTTGATCTTCATGGAAAAATTACGGGAATATTGCACACATGGAATGACAGCCTGTCAGATGCGGTTGTGCCACAGAATGTAATAACTCTTTATGGCAGGGATTACATTTACGAGGAGATATTGGGACTTAAGTT